>JAALKD010000046.1 GCA_011088215.1 Sphingomonadales bacterium
CCCCCCCCCCCCCCCCCCCCCCCCCCCCCCCCCCCCCCCCCCCCCCCGACCAACCGAGGTTCCGCCCCTAGGGGTGTTGTTGTAAAGCCCAAAGGCAATAATTGCGCCCTCTATTCTAACGGCGTCTGCAGCGACGGCTCAGGAAGAGGAACAAATTAGCTGGAATTTAACCGACTTATACCCCTCGCTCGAGGCGTGGGACGCCGAACGCATTCGAGTTAACGACGAAATAAAGACCATTGAGCAATACCGTGGAACACTGGGCAATAGCGCCCAAAGCTTACTAACTGCATTCGATGCTATCTCCGCTATTAACAAAGAAGGTGCGCGGGTATTTATATATGCGTCGCTCGGCGGCGACGAAGATCTGCGCAATGCAGAGAATCAGGAAAAACTTGGCCTTGCACGCACTATGTTTGCCTCGCTTGGCCAACAAACGGCCTTCATTGCGCCTGAGATACTGGCTATTGGCTCAGACAAGCTGGAAGAGTTTATCGCGTCTGAACCAGGCTTGGAAAAACATGCCTTTCAACTACGAGACACATTGCGCCAAAAAGCGTTTACGCTGGGCGGTGAAGCAGAATCGGTTCTAGCCAACGCCAGTGAGGTACTGGGTGGACCACAGCGCATATACAGCCTGTTAAGCACCGCGGCTATTCCCTGGCCTAAAGTGACTCTGGCAAACGAACAAGTTGTTACACTTAATCAAGCGGCTTACACCCGCTACCGCGCCGTGCAAAACCGCACGGACCGGAAGAAAGTTTTCGACAGTTTCTGGAAGACCTGGAAAACATACGAGGCGCCGTTCGGGCAAACACTCGACACGCTGGTACGCACTCATATTTTCACTGCCAAGTCCCGTGGTTATGAAACATCGCTTGATCAGGCGGTTTCCGGCAGCAACGTGCCATCAGATGTGTACCGTGCACTGGTAAAAGCCGCAAACGACAATCTGCCGTCCATGCACCGCTATCTGAAACTGCGCCAGCGCATCATGGGGCTGGGCGATTTGCATTATTACGATATTTATCCTGAGACCACGCAGCTGGACCGCGAGTTCACGGTTGAAGACGCCACCAAATTAACGCTGGAATCGTTAGAGCCCTTCGGCAGCGAGTATTTGACGCTGTTGAAGCAAGGCCTTGCCGCCGACTGGATGCATGTTTATCCGCAGCCGGGCAAGCGTTCAGGTGCCTATATGCAAGGGGCTGGATACGACGTCCACCCGTATGTTCTTCTCAACTTCAACAAAGGTTTTGAAGATGTAAGCACCTTTTCCCATGAGTGGGGCCATGCCGTTCACACACTCTTAGCCCGGGCAAATAACCCTTATGAAACATACAGCTACACAACATTTACTGCGGAGTTAGCCTCAACCACCAATGAGGTTTTGCTACAGGAATTTATGCTGGCCAAGGATCTGTCAGATGAGGAGCGGCTATATTACATCGACCGCGCCCTCGAAGGCATTCGTGGAACCTTTTTCCGTCAAACTATGTTTGCAGAGTTCGAACTTCGCATTCATGAATTGGCCGAAGCCGGAGAAGCTCTTTCAGGTCGACGCATGACAGAGCTGTATCTGGAATTATTGAAAAAATACCACGGCCACGACGAAGGCGTGATGAACATTGACCCTGCCTATGCCATCGAATGGGCTTATATTCCGCACTTCTATTTCAATTTCTATGTGTACCAGTATGCAACCAGCATTTCAGGCGGCACCATGTTTGCCGAACGTATGCTTGCTGGCGATGAAACAGCGCGCGACGACTATATCAACACGCTGAAAGCTGGTGGGTCCGAGTATCCGCACTCACTGCTTAAAAAAGCGGGCGTCGACCTGACCACTGGAAAACCCTATGCCACATTGATCAATAGAATGAACCGCTTGATGGACGAAGCAGAGGTTATTCTGGAGCGAATGGGCAAATAGAAAACTATATAGCACTTGAGACCGCGCCTTTAACCGGGCGCGGCTTCGAGTGGTTAGCGCTAGAATACGAGCGTGACGTTTGCCAAATCACTCATAGTTACACCGTCCAACCTCAGACTGTCACCGCCACCCAGATCAATCAGAACGCCTCCTGATACTGCACTACTGGCTGCAACAACACTGTCTATGTCGTTGAAGTTGGTCGTTGTATTGGAAAGACGAAGAGTATCGTCCGATAGATCAAAGTCGGTAATGCGGTCATCCCCTGCCCCTGCGGCAAACACAAATACATCGTTGCCTGCACCGCCTGTGAAACTATCGTCACCGCCTCCGCTCCAAAGTGTATCATTGCCGGCACCACCGCTAACCGTATCGTCGCCACCACCGCCAAACAGATCGTCTGCGCCTGACCCACCATCCAGCGCATCATTGCCTGCACCGCCAAAAATTACATCGTTACCGTCACCACCGTTGAGCACGTCGTTCGTGCCAGTGTCTCCGGCATCTTGACCGCCGTAGAACAGATCATTGCCGCCGCCGCCGTCAATAGTGTCGTCGCCCGAACCACCGCCGAGTACATCGTCGCCCGCTGAAGCGACAATAATGTCGTCACCACTGCCCGCCCAGATTAGGTCACTTCCGGTACCATCTGTTACGGCTTCGCCGTCATCATAGCTGCCGTTATCCACAACGCTATCATCCCAGCCCCCACCAAGGAGTGTGTCCGCACCGGCACCACCAAACAGCGTGTCACTGCCGTCATCAGTTGCGCTTTCATTGGCTTGAACCAGATCGAGCTTTGCGCCGTCATCAAGGCCACCGCCAATTAGCAAATCGTCGCCTGAACCACCAGCAACAATATCATTGCCTGCGCCGCCTGCAGATACATCGTTACCTGCGTCGCCTGTGCCAGCCCAAAGCGTGTCATTGCCGGCACCTCCGACAGCGACATCGCTGCCGGTTCCGCTGGTCAGAACATCTGATCCAACGCCGCCTTGAAGGTAGTCATTGCCGCTGTCGCCTTTTAGCTTGTCCGCACCTGCGCCGCCCATCAGAGAATCGTTACCGTCATTGCCGGTCAGTTTATTGGCTACATCATTGCCCTGAAGTGTGTCATTCCCTCCTGCACCGTAGGCATTTTCAATTGTTGTGTCGGGCGTGATGTAAACTGTGTCTTTATCGTAGGAAAAGTTTTCGCCGTCCCAATATTCAATGGTTGTTCCCACATCGCTCCAGCTGCCCGGGGTCAGATCAAGCTTAACGGCTCGAGTTCCGCCGGTAACGCCCAGTGTATCGTCACCGCCATAGTCCCAAATGGTCAAAAAATGCCGATCGCCCTGATCATATACATAAGCGTCTGTGCTGCCGGTGGTGACCGTGTCAACACCGTATAGATATTGCAGCGCAAGAATGTCAGCATACATATATGTTTGCGGCCAAAGATCTGCATAGGTGGCAGTTGGGAACCGAGCAGAAATGTTGTAGGACATCACCGTATAATCAACACCGTCCAGTGACGTGTCCAGAGCAACCGATGTACCCTCAGTGTCAAACGGATGTTTCAACCCCAGTGCATGCCCTAACTCATGGGTCAACGTTTGACGAAAGTCGACATCGGCTTCGCTATGATTTTCGGACAAAACCCATATGTCGCCAGCTGCTTGATAGTTACCGGGCAAATAGGCCCAGGCCACCGAACCTTCCTCGTCTGCAATGCCGGTAAAAGCCACGCGGATTGTTCCTGCACTGTTGCCGCTATCGGCTACTTGTGTGAACGCCAGTTTCGAAAAGGAACTCAGATTATCGAGCGCGGCCAGAAACAGCCCCTGAGCATATTCTGACAAACTCGCCAACCCAGTATGCGGCTCTTCGCCTGATGTGCCGTATCCGCCGTCAGGGTCAGTGCTAAATAGGCTGTTAGCATCAGGAAAGCTAAAACTAATTGTTGTAACGTCTGAGCCAGTGTCGCTTACCCAGCGCCGGCCATACAAAAGACCGTCAATTGCGTTGGTTCCAGTCTGAGACACGTTCTCAGCTGGTACCGTTGAATCTACACCTGAAACACCGTCAGTCATATTTTGTTTCCACTTTGCTAAACCGTACGGCTTTTCTTTATAAAACTAACGCAGCCTACTAAAGCAACGGTAAATAGGAACAGAAAATTTGATCTTTTTAAGGCACTTACAGTGACAACACAGACATAGAGGGGAAAAATACGCTCTGTAGGTGTATAATTATGAGTATGTACACCTCTCGAACCTCAATTTTATTGAGTTTTGCATTGTCTATACTTGCCAATACTTCAATTAATTAATAGCAATAGGACGCGCGCTCGGGGTCAAGCGGCTTAAATGAATAACGTGTAATCATAAGTTTTGCCGCTGCGACATATTTCAGGGTTCCGCGTGTTCAGAAATTCTTTTTTCCTATTCGCTGTCATTATCCGACAATCTGTATTTCGCATTCTATATGTGCTGTGCCTGATTGCTGGAGTGCCATTTGGCATATCTTTCGCGACCGACGATCCAGAAACATTGAAAAAAGGTGAAGCTGCCTTCAGGCACTGTGCCGGCTGTCACACTATCGAAAAAGGCGGCGATCATTTGCTCGGCCCCAACCTTTACAGCATTTTCGGTCGCAAAATCGCCAGCGCAAAAGGCTTCCTCTATAGCGATCAACTATCGGCCGCGACCGGGGTATGGGACCAAAACCGCTTGAACCGATATATCGCCCGACCAAAACTGGCCGTTCCCGGCAACAATATGCCATTTCGCGGTATAACCAGCCCTCACTTTCGCGCTGATTTGATTGCCTGGCTTAGGTCAAACCCTGAAAAGCTGACTGCCCCCCAGCATCAAGCCGACGCAGCCTACGGTGCACGGTTGGCGGCTGCATGCGCAGCGTGCCATTCATTTGGTAAAGGCGATGCAAATCAAATCGGCCCCAACCTATGGGGTGTCATAGGCCGGCCCGTCGCCGGTGTGGGCACATACAACTATAGTGAACGGCTGATGAGAGAAAGCGGGATATGGACACCGGCAAGCTTGGAGGCTTTTTTCACTGAGAAAAAAGAATTCGACCAAGGCAGCCACATGGCATTTCGGCGGCTTGCCCGCGTCGAAGATCGCCGCGGCATCATTGCGTGGCTTTCAACCCTCCGCGACGACAGTGAGACAATGGGACAATAACGTTAGGGGGTCAGGCGAAGCGGCACCCGTTGCCAGCTAGTCTCAAGCGGCTTTCCTTTCTCATCCAACTGCGCCAAGCGATAGGAAGCGTTGGCACGCTGTTCCAAAGCAGGCTGAAGCGCCGTCCATGCAGCTGTATTCTTGCCGGTTATTGGATCATAGATATCTTTCAGGGACATGTTGTAAGCGGACAGGTCTTCCATATAAAAGATTATTATCTCTTTTCGCTTATCCTCACTAACGACCGTTAAAGATCGCCACATCATCAATTGCTTTGGCGTAGCAATGCCATTTTCAGACAAAAACCTGCCCGTGGCAGCTGATTCCAAACCCGGACTATCTATAATCGATTTCGCGAAATCAAATGCATAGGCATTGCTGCGAAACGGATAACCAGCAACAACGGGGCTAGTGGTCAAATTGTATCTATATTCATTATCAATACCGGGCAGAAACCCTTCCAACTGAACAATGAATAAACGCTTGACCTCCGATTTTTGAAGATCAGCAAACACTAGTCGCTCGCCTGCTGCCACATCCCGAATCCTTATCGGGTGCCTACCTAGATAAGTTAGGCTTTTTTCCACTTCGATCGCCAACGAAGGGTTAGCGATGGATATAATGATATTGCCTTCCACCTTCGGTGCCGACTGGGCTGAAACTCCGTATCCAACCACAAGCATCAACAGCGAAAAGCTGAAAGAGCGTCGTAATTTTTTACCGAAAACGAGCATACCAAAACTCCTGTAGATACCGCCTATAGTAGTCAAACATTGGTCCGCGAACAAGGCACCTATAACCAAAGACATAGCCAAACTGCGGGCATTGCGAGGCATTTGTTGCTTCGTAAAAACCAGCCCCCGTGAGCGGGCTTGACAATTTCAATGAGAAATTTAATATCCGAATCATAATTCTAATTCGAAAGATAGCCATGCCCGATAGCCTATTGATCAAACCGCAGCAGGAACGTAGCAAAAAATCACTGGAGCGTTTGTTGAACGCCTCCGCTCTCCAGATTGCAACCGGCAATTTTGAATCCATTTCAGTGGCAGAGATCGCCAGACAGGCAAATTGCTCGGTTGGCACCTTTTACGGCCGCTTTCAAAACAAAGCTGCCCTATTCCATGTTGTTCAAGAGCGGGTTTTTGACAAAGCATTGAGCTACGTCGACGCCCGGATAGATAAATTTACAGAACAATCAACCATACCCCCTGCCGCGCGCACAGACCTTGAAGCGGTTAACTTTGCCATTGAAGTTGCTGTGGACCTATATACCGAGCACCGCGGTATTTTCCGGGCGATTTTCCTACATACCCGTAGCGTACAAGACCCTGCCCTGCTTGAGCGGGTCGAACGTTTCAATGCAGCCTGTATGCAGGCTAGCATGCGGATATTTGAAACCACTCAACACAGCAACTCTTTGGGTCTGAATGATAAATGGAGAAATGGTCTGGAAATAATTTTAGTGTATTTACGTGAAAGCATCCTGTTCGGCGACCCAATCGCCACCGGCGAAGCCCACCAGTTACCGCTGATGAAAAAAGTCGCTGCCGCTATGTTTTCTGCCTTTTTAAGCAGGCCAGAGCCCACCTAATCAACAAACTGAAATCGGCAGGCATTGTCCTGAGTGGCCACCATTCCATCCGTAGGAAAGAACCAACATGAAGTTCAAACTGAAAGCTATTTTGATCACATTGTTTGCTACTCTTTTGGCACTGGTAGGCCTTGGCTACGTCTTTGTCATTGGTTTCGTGTCGAGCACATACGTGAAGGACGGTGTTTTTACCGTTCATAGCGAAAACCCACTATCGCGGATCGGTGCTAATGTTGTGGCCTTCAACACCGGTACAAACTGGGTGTTGGTAGATACCCACCTTGGACCGTTGGCTGGCGGCGCCAAGGCAGAGATCGAAAACATCGCTAACCAACCAGTAGCTCTCGCTTTCAATAGTCATTGGCATCCTGATCACAGTGGCGGCAATGCTACTTTTACCGACGAGGCCGACATTGTCGCGCACAGTAATGCCCTCGCGCTATTGTCAGCGCCGCATGCAGCCACCGGCCTGACAGCGCCAGGTTCAACCCACAGCTACAAGCAATCGCTACCGCCGGTCTGCCGGAAAAGCTCGTTGAACAGCGCGCCAGCTATTCCGTTGACGGTAAAAACTTCATCGCTATTCATGCCCCGACGGCTCATACGGACGGTGACTTGTTTGTTTTTGCCCCCGATTTTAACATTATCGCGGTCGGCGATCTGGTCTGGCCTGGCGGCTTCCCTTTCATAGACCTGCAAAACGGCGGCAGCGCGCTGGGATTGGCCGCGGCGCTGGACGTAGTGCTAACGATTTCGGGCACAAATACCGTATTCATTGCAGGCCACGGCGAACCAATGACTCGCAACGACGTTCAGGCATACGCTGACATGGTAAAGGGCACGATCGGATTTGTTCAGGAACAAAGAGCCAAAGGCCTGACAATTTCAGAAATTCAGACGCAGGGGCTGCCGTCAAAATGGCGAAATTGGACTAGCATTCTAGTGCCAGAACAAGAATGGATCCGTATGATTGTTGTCAGCATTGATGGCGTAACGGGCTAAACTGCTACGCACAAGTCCATCGAAGTTTCAGGCAACAGTCAGTTAATCAATAAGATTATATCTTACTGATAACTAACTATTATATATATTTTATATAGAAATGGCGATCCCGGGAGGACTTGAACCCCCAACCCCCTGCTTAGAAGGCAGGTGCTCTATCCAGTTGAGCTACGGGACCGCATGGAATTATTTGAAATTGTTGGCGTATGCCTGAATATTTCGCTTCTTCTTGTGAACCGGCTTCACCTCAAAAGCGATGCTGTTCCGCTCCGCGTAACTTTCTGCTTCTTCTTGGCTATCAAAGCGCAATTTTACTTGTGAACGCATGTCGCCGGACCCTGTCCATCCCATAACACTATCAATGGTTTTGCCTTTTTCCGGCTCAAATTCCAGCACCCAGTCACGCGTATTTGCGGTTCCGGATTGCATGGCATTTTTTACAGGCTGATAAATACGAGCTTTCACGAACTGAGCTTTCCAATTTATTGATCGGCTAACGGTCGGCACACTATACCAACTATTTGGTAAAGAATAATGAGAAATTTCGGCAGTAGCAGTCATTTTTTATTGGTTGGCATTGGCGAATTCCCTACAGCAAAAACACGATGTATCCGTTAGCTATAGCCGTGTGCCACCAGCCAAAAAGAAAAGGGTCAGCCCCTGGCGGGCCGACCCTTTGGTATTCTTGACCAAATAACTGGTCGGGGAGACAAGATTCGAACTTGCGACCCCCTGTACCCAAAACAGGTGCGCTACCAGGCTGCGCCACTCCCCGACGCGGTGAACCGTATAGGTTCTGCGCTAATTTGGTGCAAGGGAAAAGTGAATAAAGCAGCAAAAAATATCTGAAATGGACAATGGCAGGTCGTGTCAGGCCATCTTCATTGGTTAAGCATTAGATAAAGTGGCAGAATTTTTTCATATTCCGCAACACACCAATTAACCAAATCCGGTCGTGTAATCGTATTTGGCGAATAGTCCCACCAACCCGACAGGCCCTTATGACGCAACAAGTGGCCATATTGGTGATCTTTCGCATAACCCGCAGGAACACGTTTCAACTCGGGTTCATTAAAGCGAACACCGCTCTTTCTCAGGCCCTCAACAGTTTCATTAATTTGATCACCTTCGTCACCGACAACTCGGGACCGAAAGCGCTGCAAATGATGCTTTTCAAAACCAAAAACTCCACAACCAAGCGACAACCGCTCAGAATCGACACCAAAAAACCACATAGGAGGCGTGGCACCAGCAACGTCCGGGGTAAAGGAAACATGCAGGTGCGTATTGTAGGGGGTTTTGTCTTTGGAAAACCGTACATCGCGGTAGATACGAAACACCTTAGATTTATTCAGGTGACCAGTAAGGCCGGTCAAAGCCAATGACAGTTCGTCCGCAAACTCGCTCGCTGGCTGTTTGTAATGGACATCAAAATCCTTCTTATGGTCGCTGAACCACTCCCGGTTATTATTTGCCGCAAGTTTTTTTAAAAAACCTAATGTCTCCGGCACAAACCCTTCAAATGCTTTTTGATTCATTTACCTTGCCTCATGGTCTTCGCCGCAATGTCTTAAAAAGCCCCTGCGCAGAGGCGATTACCCTGCCCCCAACATCTATGGTGCCCTGCACTGCCACAATACCATCTACCGGCGGTTCGGCAGTGGCTGTACCTTCAACCCAGTCGCCTTCAACGGCAACCCCTATAAAGTCGCTGGTCAGCCGGATGGTAACAAAAGGTGGCTCGGCAACTTTGCTTACAGCCTGCGCCAACACTATATCAGCAAATGTCATTACCATTCCACCGTGCAGCACGCCGCCTGCATTCAGATGCTTGGGTGCGATGCGAAAACCGCGCTTGAAACCATTCTCGGTTACACGGTCGAATATCGGGCCATTTTCCCAGCCAAACGGCGATGAGGACAGGATGGAGGAATATCCGTCGGGCGGGTTCGCCGCCGCGATCATTTCAGGCGTCGCGCGTCTAGCCTCGGTTTTCACCAGTGCTACCCGCCAAATGCGGGGTGGATGATCAGGTCGCCCGCCTTTATGCCCAGCTCCGCTGCTCTGCCACCAGGAATCTCCAACACCCCGGCAACACGGCCGGTTGAGCGGCGATGAGAGTCAGTTTCCGGCGTTGCGTTGGCAACAATGTTGGCAATGCGCCCGTTAGCCCGAACAAAGATGATATCCAGCGGAATAAGCGTGTTGCGCATCCAGAATGATGCACGCCGGACTTCACCGAAAACAAAAAGCATGCCTTCATCGGGTGCCATCTCGGTTCTGAACATCATCCCTGTGGCCTGTTGCTGTGGTGATATCGCCATTTCAGAGCGAAAAACATGTTCAGCACCATCGGCTTTGCGCACAGTCACCACATCAATGGGTAATTTTTCCTGCTGAGCATGCGACGGTTGGGAAACCGCGAGCGACATAACCAGGAACAAAAAAAGAGGCTGCAAAGCAAGCAACCTCATATCAAACCTCAAAACTCGCATTGAATTGCCTCCGGGCGACATACTCTGAAATCAATTTTGGCATCTACTAACATTAAAACGCAGACAAACCATATCTAGCTGCGATGAACCATTGCTGAACCGCTACCTTCCTTCAGCATCACCGGTCAGGCATCCCCCGGCAAGGCAATTTGTGCCACCAGGGGGCCGCGCTCACCGGTACCAATACGAACCCGTACTTCCTGTGTTGGCTCTAAATCAGTTAAACCAGCCCGGCGCAGGGTTTCGATATGGATAAAAATATCCTGTGTGCCTTCACCGCGTGATACAAAACCATAACCCTTGGTTCGGTTAAACCATTTGACCATAACGTCTTCAAAATCAGGTGACACGTCCACGTCCATACCCGGATGGGAAAAAGATGACCGCCCCAGATCCTCAGGCGCCACAGCTGTCGATAAATCCAACGAATGCACCACTGTCGCCTGGCGTCCCTTGGCGCGTGCTACCGCGTCACAAATCACAGTTGTACCCTCAGGAACAGACCGCCTACCGACATCCCTCAAGACCGAGAAATGAAGCAATACATCTGTTCCGCTATCATCAGGCACGACAAATCCGTAGCCTTTGACAGCGTCAAACCATTTAACTTTCCCGGCAATATTATAGCTAACATCTTCAGCCATATCGCCCGAATCCGACAAACTGCGGCCGTCCATAGGTTTCCCCCTTCAGAAACACTGAACCTGCTCAAACACATTTAATGTAGCAATATGCTAATCATAAAAAACGGCACCCGCAACTATTTTGTCGCGAGTGCCGCATGGCAACCTCTTGATAAGAGGCCTATTTTTCAGCTTTTAAGCCTTGGTTTAGTGCCCTGAACCATCACTTTCACCGCCAGGCGTTTCTGTATGATGCTCAATCAAGTGCGCGTCATACATATCTTGCGTATAGGGCTGCAGCAAGGTTGACACTCCGATATAGCCAACAATCGACATAACAATCGTGTACGGCAACGCCATTTTCACCATCGTCATATAACTAAGCCGGATAAGCGGGGCGAGCGCTGATGTAAGCAGGAACAGGAAGGCTGCCTGACCGTTCGGTGTGGCAACGGACGGAATGTTTGTACCGGTATTGATCGCAACTGCCATCAAATCATAGGTATCGCGCGAGATGATACCGTCAGCGAGTGCCTGGCCGGTTTCCGTCACATACACGGTTGCCACAAACACATTGTCTGATATGGCCGACAAAACACCGTTCGCCACATAAAGCGCTGTAATCTGATCCGAGGCCGTCGGCAGCGACAGCACAAAGTCAGTTACCGGCTTAAACAACCCGTTATCGCTGATAACGCCGACGATTGAAAAGAACACTACCAGCAGCGCTGTGAAGGGCAACGCCTCTTCAAATGCATGGCCGATTTGGTGTTCTTCGGTAATGCCGTTAAGCGCAGACGCCAACACAATAGCCGACAGGCCAACCAGGCCCGGGCTGATATGGATAATCAGGCCAACAACCAGCCATATTGCAACGATACCCTGCATAATCAGGGCAACATTGTCGCGCTTGGTGCGGCGCTCTGATTGGTACTGATCGTAATCGATGATGATATTGAGCACTTTTGGCGGTATTTTTGTGCCATAGCCAAACTTGCCGGTAAGCTCCAACAGCGCACATGTAAGTAACCCGGCAACAAGCACCGGCGCTGTTACAGGCAACATGCGGAAGAAAAATTCGTCAAACGCCCAGCCAGCACGCTCGGCGATGAGAATATTTTGCGGCTCGCCCACCAGTGTTGTCACGCCGCCAAGCGCGGTGCCCACAGCTGCGTGCATCATCAGGCTGCGTAAAAAGGCGCGGAACTGTTCAAGGTCATCATGGTTTAGCTTGTCTACCTCACCGTCACCGGAATGATCATGGTCATGGTGAAACTCTTTTCCCGAAGCCACCTTGTGATAGATGGAGAAGAAGCCAACTGAAATGGCAATAACCACCGCTGTAACCGTCAGCGCATCAAGGAAGGCCGATAGCAAGGCCGCCATCGCCGAGAAGATCAAAGATAAAATAACCTTGTTTCTTACATTCACCAGAATTTTGGTAAAAACAAACAACAGCATATTTTTCAGAAAATAAATGCCTGCCACCATGAACACCAACAACATGATCACTTCAAGGTTGCTTTGGATTTCATGCACAACAGTTTCGGGCGATGTCATGCCCAGCGCTACCGCTTCAATGGCAAGCAAGCCCCCCGGCTGCAACGGATAACACTTCAGCGCCATCGCAAGGGTGAAAATAAATTCCAATATCAGCACCCAGCCAGCCACATAAGCGCCAGCTGTATAGTAAAGGATCGGATTAATAAGCAAAAATGCCAGAATGGTGGTTTTGTACCACTCAGCTGAATTACCGAGAAAGTTTCTCCCTGCCGGGTTGGCAAAAAGTGTCATGAGTGTCCCCTTAAACAGATATGCTGTAGCCTCTAGCTCGTCTTTGCTTCTAACGAGCGTGCCCGCTCAAATCAAGCTAATGAACTAGCTTAAGCTAAATTGACTGCAGAGTCCTGAACTTCGCGTGAAAATTTGCCATCAATCGCGTCAAATATTCGACTTGTCGAAAAACCGCATGCCTCTATGGTTGAGGTGATTAGTTTGCACGCCACAGCAAAGAAGACTCATTGAACGCGAGACCGCCCGGCATGACCAAAGAAATATCCACTATCCATACATGGCTGAAACAAGGGCATAAAGCAGCCTTGGCAATTGTAGCTAAGGCATGGGGATCCGCGCCGCGCCGCGCCGGCAGCATCATGATTGTCAGAGACGACGGGGTGTTCGAGGGTTCTGTGTCTGGTGGGTGCGTTGAAGGGTCAGTGATCACCGAAGCGGTTGAACTGATCAACGGCAACGATCAAAGCAACACCACCCCTATTTTCAAATCGCTTGAATTTGCCGTTGCCTCAGAGCAGGCGTGGGAAGTTGGTTTGGCCTGCGGCGGTGAGATCGAGATATTTCTATATTGCCTGTCGCAGGATGACGCGTCCGCAATTGAAGAGCTACAAACAAACCTTGCTTTCCGAAAAGCCACCAGCCTTATCTTGCCTTTGCAGGACGGTTCAATCCAGATCACTGACGGCAAGCCAATAACTGGAAAGGTGGCACCGCAATCCACCGATAATCACTTCACTGTCCCCTTTGTACCGCCAATCCGGCTTGATGTTGTCGGTGCAGTTCACATTGCGCAGCATTTGGCGGTAATGGCGGCTGAATGTGATTATTCCGTCCGAATTATTGACCCGCGTGGCGCTTTTTCGGAAAGCCGAACATTCGGCAGCGCGAAGCTATACGCCGATTGGCCGGATGACTATTTTCGCGCCAATACACCAGACGCCACGACCGCTGTCGTTACTTTGACCCATGATCCCAAGCTGGACGATGCTGCCCTACACGAAACCCTAACGTCAACGGCGTTTTACATCGGTTGCCTGGGCAGCCGAAAAACCCACGCCGCACGGGTTAAACGCCTGCAAAAACGCGGCACGCAGCAGCAATACATTGACCGAATTCATGCGCCGGTCGGGTTAGATATCGGCTCCGCGACGCCAGCTGAGATCGCTGCAGCCATTTTGGCCGAAATCATCCAGGCTGCGAGGGTGATAGCGTGAAGTTTGAAGAACGCGCAGTTGTCCAATCAGAAGGATGGACATTGGCCCACAGTGTGGCGTGCGGCGACGTGCGCATTGCCAAGGGAACACTGGTTACACCGGTTCTTATCAACCGATTGGTGACCGCCGGCGTCCAAACCACTCAGGTATTTTCGCTCGAGGACGGCGACCTTGACGAAAATACAGCAGCTCAAATAGCAGCCGAAACAATCACTGGCGCCGGCTTGACCGTCGAATTGGCTGGCAGAGGCCGGGCGAATATCATTGCCCACGTGAACGGCCTGTTTTTGCCTGGTGGCGGCATCGATGCCGTGAATTCGGCTGATGACGCCTTTTCTGCTGCATCACTCTCTGCTTATACACCCGTTCGTAGCGGCCAGCTTGCGGCCACTATCAAGCTTGTACCTTACGGGTTGCCGGCACAAAAACTGGAGAACCTCCACAACGCAGCGCAGCGGCTAAAAGTAAAACCGTTCAAGGAATTTAGTGCCGTCCTTATCGTAACAGGTAAAGCGCCTACGAAAAAAACACTGGCCAGTTTGACCTCACGCATCGAACAAGTGGGCGGCACTCTTCGCGTCAGCGATCCGATAAGCCATAGCCGGGCAACCGTTTGCAGCGCGCTAGAACAAATCAAGGACAGCGAGCATGAGCTGATCTTAATGCTCGGCGCGTCGGCGATCAGTGACAAGCGCGATATCTTTCCGGCGGCACTGGCTAATGCGGGTGGCGAGCTGATCAAGCTTGGTATGCCTGCTGATCCTGGTAACCTACTAATGCTGGGCAAACTCGACCAAAAAACCGTTGTCGGCCTACCTGGGTGCGCCCGGTCCCCGGCCCTGAACGGGTTTGATTGGGTGCTGGAGCGATTTGCCGCTCGAGAACCTCTCGACGCGCAAATCCTTTCCGCGATGGGAACCGGTGGGTTGCTGAAGGAACCAGTAGGGCGGAAAATTCCGCGAGCAACGCATGCGAAACAATCGCGGTACAGCGGTACCGAGAATATGGTCGCCATTGTGTTGGCAGCGGGCAAGTCATCACGGGCAAAAAATAGCCACAAACTGCTGTCGCTTCTGAGCGACAAAACCGTGGTGCGTACCACAGTCGACACCCTGCTTACCGTCAAAGACTTACATGTCGTGGCTGTAACCGGCCATGCCGCCAATGAGATTGAAGCTTGCCTGTCAGGTCAGAATGTATCGTTCGCTAACAACCCAGACTTTGAGCAGGGAATGGGTGCCAGTTTAGCGGCAGGCATTGGCACGCTCAGCGACACTGTCACCCACGCGCTTATTTGCCTTGCTGACATGCCCTTTGTCATGCAGGCAACCATCGAAAAGCTAATAAATACTGCAACCAACGATACAGAGGCCGCAATTTTCGTTCCCACATTTCACGGCAAACGTGGTCATCCGGTGCTGTGGCACCAAAAGTACTTCTCCCAGTTGAGACGGCTGACAGGTGATACGGGCGGCAAGAAAATACTCAGTGACAATTCTGAAAAGATAATTGAGGTTCCGGTTGATGATCCAGGCATTCTCATTGACCTGGACACGCCGGAAATGCTGGCTCAATTTGGCATTATACCAAAAGATCGATAATTTCATCTTGCTGCAGCTTCAGCATTTGATTGGCCAAACTATAGCCAAAACCAGCCCGCGCCATTGACGCCAATTCCTTGTCCCGCTTTGCGGCCAAAAGCTCGCTATCGGCTATCTCACGCCTAAACGCCCCAAAACGACGCCTTTTTATGTAAGCTGCAGCTGCTTTTCGGTCGACCGCCTCGGGCTCATTTCCTTCCAATTGAGCCAATGTTTCAGCAGAAATTTCAGCGGAAATGCCTTTGTGCCTCAAATCCTGTTTGATGGTACGTACTGGCTTGCCGCGCCGCAACAACATCTCTGCACGCTGCGCCGCATAACGTGTATCGTCCACATAGCCGTAGCCGACACATTTTTTTACTACGTCTGAAATCCAGGTCTGCTGCTCGTCTGTCGCGGGGGCATGGTTTTCATTTCTGCGTCGAACCTTTCGTTCCAGCACATTGTACAAATTTTGCGCCGAACTGTTGAACCGCCTCAAATAGTGCAATGCTGCCCTTTCCAGGTAAGCGGCAGTTACCTTTTTTGGCTTTTTCGGGCGCCCCTCTCCCCTGATTGGCCCGCTTTCCTTGTCGTTGCGCTTGCCAAAACTCATATTACAGGGCGTCCAATGCCGTCAGCAAGCCATCCATTTCATCGCGGCTGGTATAATAATGAGGTGACACTCGCACTGCGGCTTCTATGCCGCGTTCTTCCATATCCAGGCGGGTGTGAACGATACTTGCGGTTTGAACTCCGATGTTCTGCTGTTCCAACGCGGCTTTAACCTGTTCCGATGAGTGCCCATCAACGTTCAGTGTGATGATCGCAGACGTTGCGCTCGGTGGGCATTCAACTGTAACGCCTTTGATATCCGGCAGGCGGGCGCGCAAATAAGCGGCATTGTTTGCGATTTGCCCTGTCGCCGCTTCCACGCCCAACTCAAGCAAATAATCAATAGCAGCGGCAAAGCCCAATTGGTTGACAACGCTGCGCTCCCAAGCCTCAAATACACGTGCGTCGTCTCGCAAGCTATAATCATCAACACTGCTCCAGACCGCCGACTGATTGGTAAGCACGACCGGCTCCATGGCGGCGCGGGCTTTTTCGTTTATATATAGAAATCCAATCCCCCGAGGGCCACGCAGAAATTTACGCGACGTTCCTGTCATGATGTCACAGTCAATCTCTGTAACATTTACTGGCACATGGCCAACCGACTGACATGCATCCAGCTGAAACAGCACGCCTGCCGACCGCGCGATTGCACCAACTTTCGCGACCGGATTGATCTCACCGCTGGAGGACGGCATGTGGCTAAGACTGATCAAAGCAGTGCGGTCGTCAATCAGCTGCTCGAGATGATCCAAATCAACAGCGCCAACTGGTGCCTGCCTGGCCACGCGCACCTCAATACCTCGAGTTTTAACCAATTGAAGATAGGCAATATAATTACTG
This sequence comes from Sphingomonadales bacterium, assembly GCA_011088215.1. Taxonomy (GTDB): domain Bacteria; phylum Pseudomonadota; class Alphaproteobacteria; order Sphingomonadales; family Kordiimonadaceae; genus Kordiimonas. Next base: position 16,882 of record JAALKD010000046.1, read on the forward strand.
CAATATTCATTGTAGGCGGTGACTATATTATCACCGGGCCCCAGCGGAAGGCTGTAAAATGCCTTGGTCCAGCCATCAACTGCGCTGCCAACGAAAGCATAATCAGACGTTTCGCCGCCCAGTAGGCTGGATAACGACCCATACCCAGCTTCCAGTTGATCAGCCTGTTGCGCTTGGGCAACATAGCCACCCAGCGCCACGTCACGCTGAAACGCCTGTTGCATTACATCGATTACCGGGTCCGCCATAAGGGCTGAACCGCTGTTGTCCATATGGATACGGCTCTTCACCCCCGGAGTTTGCCCGCGTATCACTGATAGCGTTTCGGGCGATAAGCCTGCAGCACTCATGGTCATTTTTTAGCCGTATTCCTACTCTAATTGCCTTTACCGCGCGTACAGTAGGCCAAAATTGTCTTGCGAAGTAAGATAACAGACTGTAATCCAGCCGTAATAATTGCATGCGCGACCAAGCAGTTATCAACTGTAGAAAACGAACTGAATGCAAGTGTTATTTGGCTCGTGGTAGCGTATTTTTTGTGTAGTTTTTTGCAACAATGGTGTTATAAATCTTTGTTGCTGTGTAGTTTTTAAGGCTAGTTCGTCAACAGCCCTGGGGTAATTATGGTCGATTCAAACGCACAGATAGAAGTGACGCCAACACTTGATCCGTCACTGGACCGCCGATTTTCTGACTTTGATACCCTCATTGAAGCAATTGAATATGCTGCTAAAGGCGCGCGCGGCGTTAATTTTTTTAATGCACGTGGCGACGTCATCGAAAGCATCAGCTGGAAACAGATTAGAGACCGCGCCGAGGTTATTGGTCGCAAACTTGTGGGCATGGGTTTCGAAAAAGGCGACCGCGTTGCGGTGATCGCGGAAACCAGCGCAAATTTCGTCTGCTTTTTTGTCGGCTGCCAATATGCCAGCGTCCTGCCCGTACCTCTGCCCCTGCCTACATCGTTTGGCGGCAAGGAAGGCTATGTGTCACAGCTGACTATGCAAATGGAAAGCTGCAAGGCCAACGGCCTGATGGCACCTTCTTTCATGGATGAGATCGTTGCGAAAGCAACTGAGGGACTTGATCTGACATTTTGCGGCGACATAGACGCCTATTTGAACGCCGACGGTGAAGGCGAACCCAACCTGCCAACACCTGACGATCTGGCTTATCTCCAATATTCGTCCGGCAGCACGCGTTTTCCTCACGGTGTTTCTGTTACGCACCGTTCACTTTTGGCCAACACTCACGGTATGGGTTTCCACGGCGTAAGGTTGTTAGACACAGATCGCTGCGTCTCCTGGCTTCCTTTCTACCATGACATGGGCTTGGTCGGCACGCTTTTGACGTCACTGACTTGCCAATTGTCGGTTGATTTTATCCCAACCGAAGAATTTGCCAGACGACCCATGAGTTGGTTGCGTGTTTTGAGCGCCACCAAAGGCACCATTACCTATAGCCCTACATTTGGTTTCGATATTTGCACCCGGCGCGCTGCCATGCGGGCCAGCGCCATGGAAGGGCTTGACCTGACTTCAGTTAGGGTTGCAGGTATTGGTGCAGAAATGATCCGCCCAGAAGTTATGAATGAATTTCATGATACATTTGGCCAGATTGGCTTTTCCGAAAAGGCATTTTTACCCAGTTACGGACTAGCAGAATGCACGCTAGGCGTAAGTTTCGGCCAGGTCGGAAAAGGCATTGAAATCGATATGATCGAAGAAGCTGCTCTTACCGGTGATAAGCAGATGCTGGTGAAAGAGTCCGATGACAAGCGCATGCGCGAAGTTGTCAATTGCGGCAAGCTGCTTCCCGAATATGAAATTGAAATTCGCGACGAAGGCGATACGCCGCTGGCAGATCGGCAAGTTGGCCGTGTATATTTGCGCGGTACGTCAGTTATGCGCGAGTATTTCAACGATCCTGAAACCACACGTGAAGTCCTCAGCCCTGAAGGCTGGCTCGACACTGGCGACATGGGTTACATGAAAGAACGTTGCATTTATATTGTTGGGCGCGCCAAAGACATGATTATCGTCAATGGACGCAACCATTGGCCGCAGGACATTGAATGGGCAGCTGAGCAGGTTGATGGCCTTAAAAAGGGTGATGTGGCGGCAATTTCCGTTCCCGGAGACAATGCCGAAGAAATTCCGATGATACTCGCACAGTGCCGCATATCCGGCGACGGCGAACGTATGCAGCTTATTGACGCGCTTAAAAAACAAATTCAGTCAGAAACTGGCATAAATTGCATGATTGAACTGGTTCCGCCAAAATCATTGCCGCGCACCTCTTCTGGCAAACTTAGTCGCACCAAGGCCCGCAACGAATATTTAGCCGGAAACCTGCAGGCAATAGCCAGCTAGCCAATAGGCGAACAATGCCGACAAAAACTAAAAAAACAGACGGCGGTCAAACAATTGCGTTGACCGGGGCAACAGGTTTTCTTGGCGGGCATGTCCTGCAAGAACTGGTCGACAACGGCTATAGGGTTAAGGCCCTTACCCGTCGCCCTCAGCAAGACAGACCCAATGTCGAATGGATTGAAGGCTCGCTGGATGACGCTGAAAGCCTGCAACGGCTGGTAAGCGGTAGCGATATTCTGATGCATTTGGCCGGGCTGACCAAAGCCCTGAACCGTGATATCTTTTTCGATGTGAACGTGGGCGGCAGCAAGTCCTTGTTTAAAGCCGCGCAAGATGCCGGTGTAGACCATGTTGTTCACGTGTCCAGTATGGCCGCCAGAGAGCCGAGGTTGTCTCATTACGGTGCCAGCAAAGCCGGTGCAGACCTGTTGCTTACTGCGCGGAAGTGGTCATTTAGCTGGACCATCGTGCGACCACCCGCAATATACGGGCCCGGTGACAAAGAAATACTGAAGCTATTGAAAGCCACGCGGTACGGTGTTCTACCTGCGCCCGGCGGCACAAAAAACCGCTTCTCCATGATCCATGCGGCTGATCTTGCAAAAGCATTGGTTACACTCTGTGACAAAAGCAACGGACAGGCCATTGTCGAGATTGATGACGGCATGACCGGCGGATACACTGTCAGTGATGTTGCCAAAGCCATGCCCGAAGGTAGCGGGAAAAAGACACGGACCTTTCCGGTTCCGTTTGCCCTGCTGGGCACAATTGGTGCGGTCAACGGATTGGTTGCAAAGGTGATTAACCGCCCGGCGATGCTGACGTATTCGACCGCAAATTACCTGTGCCACCCGGATTGGACTGTTAAAGAGCCCCGGCGTTTTAAACACGCCAACTGGTCGCCACAATTTGATCTTAAAGCCGGGTTACTCGACACCATCGAGTGGTACCGAAAAAAAGACCTTTTATGAAAATGGCCTTTTATGGAATTGACCTTTTATGATTTGGCACATACCGATATAACGACAAAATGATACCCACTCCTTGAGGGTCTGGCATACAGGTAGGTAGAAAAATGGCACAAACAGCGACACTGGAAACAATTTACGGCTTAATCGGACCGCTTAACAAAAAGAGCGTCGACTTAACGCCAGCGACAACTTTCGCATCTGATCTGGAATTAGACAGCCTGACCGTGATGGACCTGGTTGCTGATATCGAGGACGATTTTGATATCATCCTGCCGCTGAATATGCTGCCTGACCTTGAGACAATTGGACAGGTTGCCGAGGCTGTTGAAACAATCGTGGCAAAAGGGTAATTCATTGAACTTGCTAGACAAATTTGACCCGATTGTTGAATTGCGGGCCTCACTTCCTTTTGAAAAAGCAGACCCTTTCAAGGTTGTGATTGAAGAAGTTATTTCCGAAACAGAAGCCATCATTGGCGGGCGGCATACCATACTTGCTGGCACCAATAATTATATGGGCATGACCTTCAACGAAGAGGCCATTGAAGCCGCTAAAAAGGCGCTGGACGACTTTGGTACAGGCACAACGGGGTCGCGGGTTCTAAACGGGACCTACGGCGGTCATAAAGCGCTGGAAGCCACCATCGCCGATTTCTATGACATGAATGAATGTATGGTGTTTTCCACCGGATATCAGGCCAACCTGGGCATTATTTCGGCGCTGGGCGGCAAAGATGACTTTGTCATCATCGACGCTGACAGTCATGCTTCTATTTATGATGGCTGCGCGATGGGTAATGCGACAATCGTTCGCTTCAAACACAATGACGTTGAGCATATGGAACGGCGTCTGAAGCGACTGCCCGCCGACGCTGGCAAACTGGTTGTGGTTGAAGGCATGTATTCCATGCTGGGTGATGCAGCACCTCTGAAGGAACTGCTTGAAGTTGCTAAACAATATGGCTGCATGACCTTAGTGGATGAAGCTCATTCCATGGGCTTCTGCGGCGAAAATGGCCGCGGCATCGCTGAAGAACTTGGTGTTGAGCATTTGGCAGACTTTATCGTCGGCACCTTCTCCAAATCGGTCGGTACAGTGGGCGGGTTTGCCGTCTCCAATCACCCCAAGTTCGATGTGCTTCGATTTGTAAGCCGGCCTTACATATTCACTGCCAGCCTGCCACCCAGCGTGGTGGCATCTGCAACCGCTTCGATACAGGCGATTAGCCGCAGCGGTAATCGCCGCGCCCATTTATGGGAAAATGCTCGCCAGCTGCACAGCGGTTTGAAAGACGCTGGTTTTTCCATGTGCACCCAAACTGCTGAAAGCCCGATTATTGCCGTGCATTTGCCAGATGTAATGATCGGCACTCGTTTTTGGGAGCAACTTCTGGAAGAAGGCGTCTACGCTAACATGGCTGCGCCGCCCGCGACACCTGCCGGCATGTTTTTGTTGCGCATCAGTGTCTGCGCTCAGCATACAAGCGAACAAGTGAGTGAGATTATCGCCCGCTTTAAACGCACAGCCGAAAAAGTGGGTTTAGAGGTCTAGATTAATCAGGCTCAGCGAAACGCGCCCTTACGGCGCACGTTCCAAAACAGGGCCACGCCCGCAACTATCGGGTGCTTGCGCATCCATGGCTTGATCTCCACCTCAACGCCCGAGTGTCTGCGGATTTTCCAGGCCAGATAGTCAATCCCGCCGTCGAATGTCATCGACGCTTTCACCAGCCGCAAAAAGCTAACGATCTTCCCGTTCACACGCCGGTAAAACCACGTAAATTTCGCTTGAAAATTGTCTGTTCTGGCTGGCTGTGTGACCGGTGCTGCGATCGGCGTGTCACCGCCGGCAACAACACCCAGCGCTTGCAACACAATCGGCGTGACCTCGTCATAACGCGACTGGTCCAGCAAATATATCTCAAGGCCCTTACCGCCGCGCTCAGACCGTAATTCAGCAGCGTATGTTTCCTCAAATGCCGCCACCAACAGATCCCTCGATGCCGTGGCCCATGGTTTCAAGTCCAAAAGGTTCCTGAGCATTGTTTCGATGGATGTTGCGACATATCCTGCCATCATATTTTTCGCGGCACCGTCCTTGGCTAGAAGCAACATGCAAGGCTGACAAAACCGCGCCCATATAGACACATTCAAACACGCCCTACTTACCCTGAAGCCAAAGTCCTTTGCCGAAACAAGGGCATATTTTGATCGAACGGTAATGCCGTCCACGTCCATTTCATGGTAAAAAACATTTGGCGGGATCAACTGATTAGCAACAGCCAGCCAGCGCTTGTTATAAGCTGCTGCGTAGCTGTCTACGATCACATAGAAATCAAGAATTTTATCTTCTATCTCGCCGGTTCGAAGACATGAGCCATAAAACAATACACCCTGAACGCTGTCACCGTACAGGCCTGCGATGCCGGTTGCCGCCGTCACCACAGCCTCAGGCACATCCCTGCCCCATTCGTTCAGAACAAAGTCCTGAAGGCTGCCGCTGCTCGTCTTGGTGGCTTTCTTCGATTTTTTCTGTGTCATTCCACGCGGCTATTTCTTCAAACTGATAAAAGTGAGCGAGCGATTACCCTTCAGCGTCACCGGCTTGCCAGGCGTGGGCTGGTATATTTCCCCGTCCAGCGTCACCGGGTCGGTACCCTCTATCCGCACTTCGTCGCTTTTGCGCACATGCAGCCCTTCAATCGACGCGTTTCCGAAGCGCTTGGTAACTAACCCAATAAAGGCCCGCGCCAGCGTGCCGGGACCAGCTTCAAACGCCGAGAAACGCAATCCACCCTTGCCTTCGCGGCCGTAGGGCTTAGCGCCAAACAACAGCTTATCAAGCGTTGTGCTCATGACGATGGAATAACGGCCGCTCATGCGTGCACTTCCCGGTACGGTGATCGACATGGGGTCCGAGACCATTAGCCCCTTGGAGCGCGACAATCCAAGCGCAGAAGTAATCAGCTTATAAGCCGACCAAATATGCGCGATGGAATTGGGCAAGCCTTTGGCATAAGCATTTTCTCGGCACCAGAAAATGCCCCGCACAATACCAGCGGTGCCAAAAAAAGTTCCCACTTTCGGCTCGCTACCATCACCCAAGTCCATTTCAATCAAATTACGGCTGGTCAGCAAGTCTGGAATTGTACCAGTCTGCGCTAATTTGAGTAATTTTTTCAACACCTTAACCGGGCTGCCTTTGAAGCCTAGATCGGCGGCAGTCATGTTGGTCTTGCCACCGGGCAAAAAGGCGATTGGCGGTATCACGCTAAAAGGGTTTTGATAAAGAAGCGACGCCAGTGCAGCACCGATTGTACCATCCCCTCCGTTAATAATCAGCATGGCCGGGTTGGCACGGGAAAACAGTTCCATCGCGTCACCAAGCGAGTCTATGCCGTCCAGTTCGTAATGCACAACATTTGCGCTGGCTTTCACAATGGCGCGAATTTCGTCCATATTTTTCGCATTAGTCGTACTCAATGGATTTGAAATCATCACCACAAGCGGCACTGTTGCTCCGCTGTTGATTTTATGTGTTTGAACCTGCATGCAAACGGTATCTCTGTTCAGGTGGCGGCAGACATCGCTGCGCTATTATCTGTTAATCTAGTAATACCGACAAAACAAAAGGGACCGTTTGGTCCCATCTGGTCGGCTATTTGATGGCATGCATACGCGCATTCCAGTTTTTTTTCAATCTCAGCGTCGTTTTAGCTTACGGCGCTTTTTCTTTTTTTTGTCATCACTACCAAAAATATAGTTCAGTTCAATAACATGCTTGCTAACTCCAGCCTCAGCAACAAACATCACGTCTTCACCATCAGGCGGCGCGAGTGAAAGCTTTGGATTATTTGAAAAACCAAATCCCTCGCTGAAAAAGTCGGCCTTACCATTGGCATTCTTATCGTGCATCACAACAAGGGCATAGGTGCCCGGCGCTGGTAGCAGTACACAAATAACCGGCCCGTCCAGGGTCTCAACCGGCACATCAACCCTTACAAGCTTTTTACCCTTTGCCAAAAAATCGTCGGGGTTTGAGCTATATATTTGGGCGCGCATCTGGCCTTCAGTGGTTTGAAGGTTATCAACGGTTACTTCAAGTGCGGCCTGCCCCGCTTCCACCTTGCATGTGCTATCTGCACTCGCTGCTTGCATCAGTAACTTGGTCGGGGCTTGATCAGCCCGCGTGCCCGAAACAATAGAAAATAACGCCAAAACCGCCATAGCCGGCATAAACAGCCGCTTTGCAGACCATGACTTTTCAAAAAATTCCGGCATGTTCTTACCCATTTCCATCTCCGGCTCAAACTTTACAATCCATCGATACAGCAGAAATAAGTGCGAGATGGTGTCAGAATTATGGCTTAATTTATTACAATATGGCGAAATATTTTCACTATCTGCCATGATTACACCACGGAAGATACAGAAATGTCTCTTGAAACATTCCTTCAACCAGTGTAGCGCCATTCTATGTCCAGTCGTTCTCTTTTCACCAGCATCGACCGCTATGTTCTGCGGCAGGTTCTGACGCCCATGTTTATTACACTTGGTGTCGCTGCCCTGCTGCTGATTCTGGAACGTATGCTGAAGCTATTTGATTTTGTTGTTAATCAGGGCGGACCGGTTGAAGTAGTGTTTCGCATGCTGGCGAACCTAACACCGCACTATATGGGTCTGGCACTGCCTGTAGGCCTGTTACTGGGTGTACTGGTGGCCTTCCGAAAAATTTCTCTGTCCAGCGAGTATGACGCCATCACCTCTTCTGGCACCAGTCTGCCGCAGCTTGTACGTCCGCTACTATTTTTGGCTGCTGTTCTGGCAATAGTAAACACAGTGCTGGTGGGCTGGGTACAGCCCTATAGTCAGTACGCCTACCGCGGCCTGGTGTTTGACCTGCGTAGCGGTGCGCTTGGCGCCAGCATCCGGGTCGGTGAATTTGTCGAAATCGGTGACGACATCACATTGATGATAGAAGAATCGCGTAATCAAGGCGCTGAACTTGTGGGTATTTTCCTTGAGCGCCGCAACGACCTCAACAGCATTACCGTTACCGCAGAGCGCGGCGGGTTTTTCGCCACCGATGACGACCAGACAATTTTGCTTCGGCTTTATAACGGGGTTTTGATTGACCTCAACGAGAGCCAGAACAAGCCGCGCGTGTTGAATTTTGAACGACAGGACCTGACAATTAAGCTGCCCGAGCGAGAAGTGTTCCGCGACCGCGGTGGCCAAGAACTGGAACTGACCCTTCCCGAATTATTCACCGAAATGGATAATCCTCTGAATTCAACTGATGAGCGGGCGGCCTTTAGCGCCAATTTCCATTGGCGGCTAATGCATACGCTATCGTTTTTCATTCTGCCATTTCTAGCCATGCCCATGGGGATTACCAACAAACGAACCGGACGGGGCTCCGGTATTGTCATCGGTCTTGCCATGTTAATTGTCTACAACGAATTGATGGAAGGCATGGAAACCGCGGTCAAAGCTGGCTCGTCGCCCTATTTTACCATATGGGCGCTTTTTTCAGTATTTGCCTTTATCAGTTTTCTGTTCTTCCGCGTCGCAGCTTTCAAAGCTGGCGGTGAACCACTGGCCTACATCGACGCCGTAGTGTCAGCAGTTTCTGGTCCGATTAAACGACTTGGCAAACGAATTATGGGTATCGGAGAGCGGGCATGATACGGTCCCTCCGGAGAATGCTGATACCGTCACGCACGTTAGCGCGCTATATGGTGAAAATGCATTTAAGCAGGTTCTTTGGCATTCTCATAGGGCTGACAGTGGTTCTCCAAATGCTCGACCTATTGGCCACAGCAGACAATGTCATGGCCGCGGAGGGTGCCACATGGGTGTCCATCGTTTCATATGTTAGTATGCGCGCCCCCCAGCTGATCAGCCAGTTCGCACCTTTCGCGGCCCTTTTGGCAACCTTGCTAACGCTGGCAACTCTGAACCAAAGCAGCGAAGTTACTATAATGAAAGCAAGCGGCCTTTCGGCCCACCGAATACTATTACCTCTGGGCATTGCCTCCCTGCTCATCGGAATCGCTCATTTCGTGTTCAACGAAACCATCGTGACCGATGCCAACCGTGATCTGCAATATTGGGAAGAGAACGATTATGCGGTTGACTTGCCGGCGAACGCTAACCTGGCCGGGCGCACATGGGTACGCGAAGGCAACAGCATTGTATTGGTCGAATCCTTAAGCACCGTTAGAAACAGGGTTATTCTGGATCGGGTTTCCATTTTTGAGCGCGACGAACTTGGCCGCGTGGAAGCCATGGTGAAAGCTGATTTTGCCTGGTTCCAAAATGGCGAATGGACGCTGCATGAAGTCCGGCGTTTTGACGCAAACTCGCATCTACTATCGGTTACACCGTCGGTACTGTGGTCAATTCCCACACGTCCTGAGAGGTTTTTGGCCTTAAATGTAAAGGCTGATCAAGTGTCTTTCATTGAACTGTGGCAATCCATGCAGCGGTTGGAAGCCGAAGGCTTGTCAACTGGCAGGCTAATGGCCAGCTTCCTACAAAAAATTGCTGCGCCAGCCTCTACACTGCTAATGCCTATATTGGCTGCGGTGGCCGCATTTGGTGTCTCACGTGGTGGTGGATTAGTGATCCGTCTAGTGTTTGGTATGGCGCTTGGCTTTAGCTTCTTTGTTGCCGATAATTTCATGCTGGCGATGGGTGAATTTGGCGTTGCACCGCCGTTTTTAGCGGCTTGGGCACCCTTTTTCCTGTTTTTGCTAGTTGGTTACACGGTCATTTTCTATACCGAGGAAGGCAAACCTCAACTACGCACAATCGATCGACTGCGGAAAAAGCCCAAACCGCGGACATCAATTCCGGCCTCGGCTGCAGAACCTAAATGACCCAACACTCATCTGATCCTGCCCCTCCCACCAGCGAGGAAACCGCAGATGACCTGCGCCAAGTTGCTGGTGGGGCCAGTTTAGCCTTTGTCGGGCGTCTCGGCGCACTTATCGAAGCGCTGTCGGTTGTCGTCTTCACCTGGGCTTACGGTGCAGAAACATTTGGCCTGTTTGCGGTTTTATGGAGCTATGTAAAAGTATCTACCGCCCTGTCGGACGCTGCCATGACCACGGCGTTGCAGCGCTTTGTGCCGCGTGTGGCCAAGCAAAATGAAGCCGCCGTCGCTGGCTTTGCACTAAAACTGAGTTTTATACTCGCGTGCGGCTTTGCAGCACTAGGTACGTATTACGCGCCTGCCATTTCTCAATTCATCAATGTGGGTGCGGACGACCAAGCCCACTTGACTAATGTGATCAGAATTTATGTTTGGGTCCTACCCTTCTGGACCACAGTTGAGGTGGGCACAGCCGCCATAAGGGCGCGGCGCAAATTTGGTCCAGAAATTCGAGTACGGATATTTTACGAACAAGGCCTACGGCTGATCGCAGCAGTCGCATTTTTTTACGCAGGATTAAATACATATGGTCTTTTTCTCGCTCATTTGTTGAGCGTTGTTTTAGCGGCTATATTGGCCCTGCGACTGGTCGCAAAACATTATGATTTAGCCAGTGTATTGCGCGCCCGATTTACCGGAAAAATTGCCTGGGACATGGCGAAATACGGCTTTACCGTAATGCCCTCTAATCTGATTAAAAAACTGTTCAGCGAATTTCCTGTGATGATGCTCAATTTCATGCTGCCTGGTGCGGCTGGTGCTGCGGCTGGTGGCTACTATGCAATTGCGAGAAAGCTCGCCAGCGCACTACAGGTTGTTCGGCTTGCTTTCGAGTATGTGATGGCACCGCTGGCAGCAGAGAAAGACGGCAAAGGTGACAAACACCGCCTGCAAAATATGTATTCCTTTGCCACAAGAATGTCGCTGTGCCTGGCCCTGCCCTTTGGCGCAGCGCTTTATCTGGCGAGGACTGATATTCTAAGCGCGCTGGAACCTGGCTTTCAGGCCGCGGCGGCGGCCATCGCAAGTCTGGTGGCGGGCCGGGTTCTGGAAGCAGCCAGCGGACCGTCACAGTCAATTGTCGAGATGCTGGGCCACCGGCTCCTTCCACCGGTTAACGGCCTGATCGGCCTTCTTGTTTTTGTTTATCTCGGCTGGATGCTTATACCCGAACACGGCGTAACGGGTGCGGCAATTGCTGCCGCGACCGGTCTTAATATCACTGCATATCTGGCGTTCGCACAAACAGCAATAATCTTCAAACTATGGCCCTACACCAGCGAAACCTTGAAACCGGGGTTTGTTTCTCTTATTTCTGCTACGGCCTTGGTTGCGTTTGCCGAATTGGGCCCGCACTTGCCCGCGCCAGCTGGTCTTACAACTGCCATAATTGGGCTTATTGTGGCGCTGCTGGTTTTGGTACGTTATGGTCTGAAGCCCAAAGACGTTGCCGCACTCGGCAAACCGGGCCAGTGGTTGAGCAAAAACACGAAATAGTTCAGTCGCTACAATTAATTAAAGTATGGCACTGCACACATACCGATAAAACGGGACAAAGTAATGCAAGCGGTTATTGGCAAAAACATAGACAGCGACCACGTTGAAAAGCGAGCGGTCTCGGGTGCGCATCCTGAAGCGGCAGATTTTCCGCTGAAAGAAGCACGCAGGCTTGTACGCGACCTTTGGAAACCCAATGCTCGGATATACTGGGTCGACTTTAGCTTGAGTACAGGCATAGGCTGGGGCGCAGTTGCAGTTGCTGTTTTGGCCCCTTTTGCGTCAGTAGTTCAATTCACGGCACTATTAATTGCAACGTTAGCCCTGTACCGCGCCGTTATTTTCATTCATGAACTGGCTCACTTTCCCAAAGGCACCTTCACCGGTTTCCGGCGCTTTTGGAATGCCACCTGCGGCATGCCCCTTATGGTGCCTGCATACACATACGCTGATGTTCATATTGATCACCATAAGCCGCAACACTACGGAACCGCCGAGGACGGCGAGTATCTGCCCTTTGCGGTCGACCAACCTTGGAAAATTATCGCCTTTGTCGCGCAGGCCTTTATCGTGCCACTGCTTTTGGCGGCTCGTTACTCGGTATTGATGCCGTTAACACTGCTGAACGGCAAATTTCGCACTTACATTTGGCAGCGTGCCAGCAGCCTCGTGATTGATTTCGCTTATGTGCGGCCCAATCCGAAAAAGGACCAGGTAAACGGCTGGCTGATAGAAGATATTTTAACCGGCATGTATGCATACACCGCTATTGGCTTGTTTTATATGGATATTCTGCCGTTAGCCTTTTTCGTTGTCTGGTATGTTGTTACCTTCTCAATTTTTGTTCTCAATGGCCTTCGCACCCTGGCAGCCCATGCATATCGCAACGGTGGCCGCGAGCGGATGAACCGCCAACAGGAATTCCTCGACAGCGTTGATATTCCGGGCAACCGTTACATTTCAAGCCTTTGGGCGCCAGTGGGGCTGCGTTTTCATGCTACCCATCACCTGTTTCCCGGCATGCCCTATCATGCGCTTGAATCCGCCTATTTTAGGCTGAAAGACGAACTGCCAGACAACCGGCTGTTTCTTGCCGCATCGCGCAAAAACCTGTTGTCAGCGGTGGCGCAACTTTGGCGTGAGGCACGGGCCGCCCAAAAACGATAGCCCACGGTAATCTCCCTTGCAAAAACACGTCAATTCGTTATCCAAGGCAGTTAACTGGGCAACGACAGGAATATTTTTGTGACTTCATCTGCCAGCATCCACATCCGCGAGATCGCTAACAGCAAAGGCCTGAAGGACTTCGTCAACGTAACCCGCACTGTCTACGCGGACGACCCAAACTGGGTTCAGCCCTTGATGATGGAACGCATGGATGCGCTACGGGCGGATAAAAACCCCTATTTTAACCATGCTGATGTCGCCATGTGGGTGGCAGAGCGCGACGGACAGCTAGTTGGCCGCATTAGCGCGCAAATTGACCATCTGGCACAGGAAAAGTGGGGCCCAAATCTGGGCCACTTCGGATTTTTCGAGGCGCAGGATCAGAAAACCGCCGAAAAACTGCTCGAAACAGCAGAACACTGGCTCAAAGAACGCGGCATGACCCGTATGCAGGGGCCGTGGTCGCTCTCAAGCGCGGAGGAAGTCGGCACACTGGTTGATGGTTTCGACACCCCGCCCTGTGTGATGATGCCCCACGGACGTCCGGTCTACGACGGCTGGCTGAAGGCGAGCGGGCTGGAAAAAGCCCGCGATATGTTCGCCTATTCGCTAGACCTGACCATCCCCATGCCCGAGCGCGCCATGCGCATCGTGAAAATGGCACAAAAAAACAAGCGCGTGACCATGCGCCCCATCGATATGAAACGCTTTGATGAAGAAGTGGCGGTTGTCCTCGACATATACAATGAAGCCTTGAGCGACAACTGGGGTTACGTTCCCTTCCCCGACG
>JAALKD010000047.1:0-20618 GCA_011088215.1 Sphingomonadales bacterium
GGATAATCAGGAACGGCACCAGAAACGTACGTGCAGTGATGGGCCCGGGGACGAAGATTTTGCCGCTGTGGGTGATCCGGCTAGTGTGTACCGCGCGCGGGCCAAGGTGGCGGATGGCCACCATTTCATAATATTCACGGCCAAGCAGATAGCCGTTGATGGCAATTAACAGCGCCAGCGCACCGGCGCTTGCAGTGAAGAAAAACAAAATCAAATAAGGAATAGCCGCCAACAGGTTGATCACGATCATTAAAATGGTCAGTTTGGTCGCGCTCCAGATAACATCGCCGACAGGCACTTTGCGCGTGCCGGGTCGGTTGGGGTAGTACTCATCCTCAACAGCGCCTGCGATCTGGTCAGCCAGCACGCTCATTACCATGGTGACGATGCCTGGGAACAAAAAATATGACCCCACGGTAACTACAGCCCAGAAACCAGCGCTGGCAATCCAGTCGCCGAATTCATCCAGCCAGTCCCAGCCAACGGCATAGCTGTCGGGCCAATAGGTGTTCAATGCTAGCGTTAAAATAACCAGCGTCGCTGCCACTGCACCAACAGCGGTAAACATCACGCCGCGAAATTTGGGGTGCAACAGCTGTTGCCAGCTGCGGTTAAGCGAAAGCGCGATCATCCCTCTGTCCTCATTGTTTATCGTGTTCGCCGATCTTTTTCTGTCAGCTTTTCTTATATACATAGATAAGAAGGCTCAAGAAACTTGCAATCCCTGAATTGCTTTCTATGGTGCCGCAAACGAATGACCTTAATAAGGAGCCGACATGGCGGATGAAGCAAAAGTTTTGTGCATGGGAAATGCCATTGTTGATATTATTGCGCGAGTTGATGACGCTTTTTTGGCAAAGCATGATCGGGACAAGGGCGCGATGATGCTGGTGGACGCAGCGGCGTCTGCCCGCATTTACGATGACATGCCGCCAGCCATTGAGCGTTCTGGCGGGTCAGCCGGTAACACAGCCGCAGGCGTTGCGTCTTTTGGTGGTAGTGCCGGTTACATTGGCAAAGTGCACGACGACCAGCTGGGCACTGTGTTTCGTCACGACATTCGCGCAGTCGGCGTTGCCTTCAACACTGTAGCGGCCACTGAGGGTGAGCCCACCGCCACCAGCATGATTTTGGTAACCCCCGACGCGCAGCGCACCATGAATACGCATTTGGGTGCCTGCACCGAAATATCTGAGGGTGATGTGGTTGAAGCCGAAGTAGCGGCAGCTGACATTCTCTATGTGGAAGGTTATTTGTGGGACACGGCCCCGATGAAAGCTGCTGTGATTAAAGCGATGGACTTGGCAATCAAACACGGCACCAAAGTTTCGCTGTCGCTGTCGGACAGTTTCTGTGTTGACCGCTTCCGCGACGAGTTTCTGGCGTTGGTGAAAGACAAGGTCGATATTCTTTTTGCCAACGAAGCCGAAATCACAGCGTTGTTTCAGGTGGAGACTTTCGACGAAGCCGTTGCTCTGTTGCGGCCCCATATTCGGGTTGCAGCGCTGACCCGTGGCGCGGAAGGCTCGGTTATCTTGACCAAAGACCAAGAAGCGACGGTCGCGGCTTTCCCGACCGATGTGGAAGATACCACCGGTGCTGGTGATCTATACGCCGCTGGTGTGCTTTACGGCCTGTCTGAAAGCCACGACATTGAGACCTGCGCCAAGCTTGGCGGTTTGGCGGCGGCCGAAGTGATCTCGCATCTGGGCGCGCGGGCAGAAGTTAGCCTGAAGGACCTGGCGGTAGAAAAGCTGGGCCTGTAAGCCGCGGGCTTTTGCCGCAAATGCGGGATGTTTAGCCCCATGGGCCTCTGCGGCGTTTAGGGGCTGAGCGTCCGGACTCTTGCTCTCTCATATAGTGGTGAGCAGAGCTGCTTCCCCCGGCCATTGCAGACAGCCGGGATATACGTTCTTCCATACGCGGATGAGTTGAAAACAGATTGTCAAACCGCAGGCCGTGTAGTGGATTGACAATGAACATATGGGCGGTCGCCGGATTTTTCTCTGCGGCATCGTTGCTGATGTCTCCGGCACCATGATGGAGTTTGTTGAGTGCGCTGGCCAGCGCCATTGGGTTGCCACAAATTTCCGCACCGGTTTTGTCCGCGGCATATTCGCGGGTGCGAGAGATGGCCATCTGTACCATCATGGCGGCCAGCGGTGCCAGCAACACTACGAGAATCGTGCCCAGAATACCCATGCCGCTGTTGCGGTTACCACCAAAAAACAGACCGAATTGCGCCAGCATCGATATGGCACCAGCGATGGTTGCTGTCAGGGTCATGGTCAAGGTATCGCGGTTTTTCACATGGGCCAGTTCGTGGGCCATAACCGCTTCAATTTCTGCGCGGTTTAACAGTTTCAACAGGCCTGTGGTGGCGGCCACAGCCGCATTTTCTGGGTTGCGCCCGGTGGCGAAAGCGTTGGGCTGGGGGTTTTCAATCAGATAAATTTTCGGATGGGGCAACTGGGCTTTCACAGCCAACCCCTGGACGATGCTGACCAATTCGGGCGCATCGCGAGCGTTCACCTCGCGTGCCTTATACATCTTCAGCACCATTTTATCGGCATTCCAATAGGCAAAGAAATTGGTGGCGAGCGCGAATATCAGGGCAAGTGTCATGCCTGCCTGTCCGCCGATCAGTGCACCAACCGCCATAAACAGGGCGGTCATTGCGGCCATCAAAAGAGCGGTGCGAAAGATGTTCATATTAAGTTCCGACTGTCGGTTGCGTTAGGTCCATTCATCTCATTTTTCTTGCTCTTTGATATGGTGATTTGGCACTCAGGGTTCAAGTGAGATGACGGATGCTTGGTAAAGACACCCCGTCCACAGATTGTTTTGCACATGTAAGCGCGTGGCTTATAGTGCCGCGACAGCCCTTCCAGATTGCTAGCAATCAATATAGTAGTCGCGAAAGAAGTTGGATTTGATAGATGACGTCAGACGAAAATATGGATGCCGTTGAGCAGACCGGAGATGCGGCTCGCAGCCAAATCCTGTTGACCCTTGCGTGGTTTGTGGGTTTGACGGCGTTGTTTGCTGGTGCGGCATATTATTTTGTCATCGAGCACGGCCTGCGGCGTTACTATGTGTCGATGCTCATGTGGACCCCAGCGCTAGCAGTGCTTTTGACCTGTAAAATTCGGTCGGTTGATTTGCCCGCACTCGGGTGGCGCTGGCCTGCCGGGCGCTGGATTGCGGCGGGATATTTGCTGCCGGTTTTATACGGCGCTACCGCTTATGCAATTATTTGGGGTGGTGGGTTTGGTGGGTTGATCGACCCCAAGTTTGTCAAGGAAGTTAGCTATTTCCTCGGGCTTGCCAATTGGTCAGAGGGGGCAACCATCGCCTTTGGAATCCTGATGTTTGGTACCGTTGGCATGATCTGGCATACAGCAACGGCGCTGGGCGAAGAGATCGGTTGGCGCGGTTTTTTAACCCCGACATTGTTGCGAATCATGTCTTTTCCGCTGACGTCGATTGTTGTTGGTCTACTTTGGGCGCTGTGGCACTTGCCGATTATTTTCTGGACTAAATATAATGCCGGGCCAAACGACCTGGAGCTTCAGTTCCTGAATTACAGCCTTATGACTGTGGGTATGTCGTTTATTTTGACCTATCTTCGGGTTCGTTCCGGCAGTCTGTGGCCGGCGGTTATTCTGCATGCGTCGCATAATATTTATGTGCTGACTATTATGCAGCCGATGACGATCCAGTATAAAGAAACTTGGCGTTATGCCAGCGAATTTGGCTTTATTTTACCGCTTGTTACTTTGGCAGTTGGGCTGTATTTCTGGCGCCGCTTTGAAGGCGAGGAAAAAGCCGCTACTGCGACATAATTTTTGGTGCAACTGTCGGAACGGCACGGCAGGTTGCTACTAAACTAAGGACATTCACTTGACCGAAGAAAAGACTCAGCCAGAAAATACTGGTGTGCCTGCTGCGGATACCCTTTCTGCAAATACCAAGGAAAACGCCAGTAAGAAGCCGCAGGCCGTTGAAATTGGTGGCCGCAAAGGCCCCGAGCCAACTCGTTACGGTGATTGGGAAAAAAACGGCATCATCTCTGATTTTTAGCTGTTTTGTTTTATAAAATGAGGGGTATTCATGCCTTGTTTGCGGCAAGATTTGCTGTAACGCGCCAGTCAGTCGTGCAGACCCGCTAACTCGCTTTTGGCTGATACCTCTTGGTTGGGTGGTTCGTCTGCAGACTGTTCATTTTGTCCGTTTTCTGGTTCAGCTTCAGGGTCATCCATTGGTTCGGCTTCAACATGTTGCTTGATATCCGCCAGTTCCAGCAAAGCCTTGAAGGCTAGTAGTTCAGCTTCGGCATCTTTTCGTTTCAGGCCTTTGATCAAACCCTCGGTAAAACCTGGTTGGCGCATATAGATACGCACCTGATGCTCCGCCGAAACGCGGCAGCTGCCGTCGGTGAAATAATTCTCGGACAGCATTTTGAGTATTTTTTTTGATTTGACCTGAAGACTGATATCCAGCTGATGAATCTTCTTCAAAACTTGGGTGTTGTCCATAATGATTTGGCAGAATTGATCCAGCTGAGATGCAATTTTCCGCTTGTACATCTCGGACAGTTCAGCGCTAAGAATCCGTTTTTGCAGCAACACCAATTCTGACATCCGGCGCATGGGGTTTTGGTCGAGCCCCATAAAGATCGATTCGTATTCCGGGCGCGATAATATAGGTAGGATGAAATTGGCAATAACCCGTTTGTTGCCGTCGCCCACCGTCACCGCTTCCAGGTCCAGCAGGCGGTTGACTTGGTCGATGGGGTTTTGCTCGCTGGCAAGCATGTCGGCGATCGACTGGCTATTGATCAGCCTGCTTGCTCGATCACGCACGCCCTGCATCACATGATCAAGGGCGTGAATGTCGTCGTGCAAACTCTCTAGTGTCGAGCCGATAGCGGCAAGGCCTTTCAATTGTGCGATCAGGCTGTCGCCACCGATGGGTTTGGGGGCTTCAATTTCGGTTTTCAGTCGATCCAGCATTACATGCGAGCTTCTCGGCAGCATATTTTCGGCCAAAAAACTGTTGAGGCGTAAAACTTCTTCGCTAAAGCGCGGCGAGTGTTCATCTTCGCCCATAAGATTTAGCTCGCCGCTTTGGAAATAGGCCAGCTCAATCATGAAAGCTGCGCGGTCTTCCTTTTCGCCCATCAGCTGGAACAAGACTTGTTCGTGCATCAGATATTCTGAAATTAACTGATCGAGTATTTCCATCACCCAGGCAGGCCGGTCGGCAGTGAGGAAAATGATAACGCGCCCCAGCTTATCGCTCAGGGTAATAGCGGGTCGTAGATATTCAACAATCGCGCAGGTTAGCAAGAACTTCTTGTTGGGTTTGTTTTCCAGCCCGGTAATGATCGGTGCTAGGCGCGAAGTCTCCAGCGACGGCACATTGTCTTTTGTCGATTTCATAATCTCGATCGACAGGTCGATTACCTTGTAAATTTTCCGCATTCGCTCCTGAATCGAGCCTTCTTCATTTTCGAAGGCAACAGCCGTGCGCTGTACCGCATTTTGCAGGCGGGTGCCTGCGTTATACAGCCGGTAATAATGGTCCAGTGAATGCAGCAATTCGGTTGGCGTGATGCGCCACTCTGCCAGTGATGAATTCATCAGATCCCAAATGGAGCGCCGACCATCATGGCTGTATAAGTCATCCGGGGTTAGGCAGGGTGAAATAGTGCCGGTTTCATCGTATTTCGATTTTTTACGGTTGCTGCCCCGTGCATAGATTTCGATGGAGGTAACATCGTTTTCTGCCTGATCAAACGATTCCTTAAGAACTCGCACGCCGTTATATTTGCGGCTTTTCCACAACTGCTCGGCCATTTTCGTGGCTGCGTCGCGGTCGTTTTGAACCTCAAGAATCGTCCATCCGCTGCCACGCCGGCCGAGAATTTCGTAATGAGTATTTACACCGTAGGCCAAGCGAACCCCCGTTAAAGTGTCGACCGCGCAGCACTGTTGCCACCATGGCAAACAGCCTTAGAGTTAGAGCTTTCCATGAAAGGCGTTAAGAAACGGTATGTTTTTAGTAAAAAACACCATAAATAGAAGCGCTGGTCTGCAGGAAAGAAATGTCGATGACTTTCATCATCAAGAATGCTCGCTTTTTAGGCTTTGGGATAGCATTGGCTTTTCTGTCCAGTTTTGGGCAAACCTACTTTATCGGTGTCTACAAAACCGCGATCACAGACGAATTTCAGCTCTCAAACAGCGATTTTGGTCTCTATTATTTACTAATCACGCTTGTCAGTGCCGTTGGACTTAATCAGCTGGGTCATATCATTGACCGGGTTCGCCTGGCGCCTTACGTTTCGGTTTTGATCGTTGCCATGGCGGCGGCATGTTTGATGGTTTCAATAAACGGTAGTCTGTGGCTTCTGGTACCTGCACTGATGTTGGTTCGACTTTTGGGTCAGGGACTATTGACCCATGCTTCAATGACCAGCATGTCGCGTTATTATAGCAAAAACCGAGGGTTGGCAGTTGCGGTTGCAGGTTTGGGTTTCCCGCTTGGTCAGGCGATTCTGCCGCTTGTCGCGGTGTTGCTGATGGGCAGTTATGCTTGGCGCAGTGGCTGGCTGATTTTTGCTGCCGTTCTGGTGCTTGCGGCCTTACCGCTGATTGCATGGATGTTGAAAGGCCAACAGGCGCGCCATGACAGCTGGCAGCAAGACCAGATCGCCGACCAGCAAAAACAACAATCGCAAACTCATGCCCATCTTTGCCGCCGCGATGTGCTTGTCGATATACGGTTTTATCTGATGCTGCCGGCGCTTATTGTCGGTCCCTTTTGGATCACGGCGGTATTTTTCTTCCCCACCGAAATCGCGGCCTACAAGGGGCTGGAGATTATTGATTTCACCGCTTTTTATGGCTTTTACGCATTGGGGTCGGTGGCGGCACCCTTTTTGGGCGGGCTGCTGGTGGACCGTTATGGCGGTCGCCATCTAATGCCTCTGTATCCGCCGCTTTTTGCTGCTGCATTACTCGTGATAATCCCGGATTATGGCCCGGTCGGGGTTGTGCTTTTGATGGGTCTGTTGGGGTTGGGCGCGGGCATTACCCTGCCGATTAACAATGCTATCTGGGCCGAGCTTTACGGCACTCGCTATCTGGGCGAGATCAAGTCGCTGTCCACCTCGATTGTGGTGGTGTCAACGGCGCTTTCACCCTTCATCATTGGGCTGGCGCTGGAGGATGGTTACACGTTGACGTCGGTGTTGGCTTTTGGCGCGGTGTCTTGCGTGGCTGCAATGATATTGGTGCTACCGGTGGCGCTGCGCCGAACCTGAAAAGCCAAGGGTGCGGCTTTTCAAGTCTTTAGGTCATCTTTTTCACGCAGATAAGCGATGGCTTCATCGACCGATTGCTCCAGCGGCACATCACGGTAGCCCAGGTCATTGATCGCACGATCAAAGTTTACCTGGTAGCTTTGGCAGGCAAAATAGGCTTCTTCCTTGGTCACCGATGGACGTTTGCCGGTAAGTTTCGAGATCAGCTCCAAAATACTTGCATAAAACTTCAGCATAGTCGGTGAAATTGGTTTTTTCGGTGCTGGTTTGCCCAGCTTTTCAGCCGCCAGACTCAAAAATTCATGGAACGTGGCGTAAGGCCCGCCCAGTATGTAGTTTTCGCCGGTCTTACCGTGTTTGTAGGCGGCCAATATGCCTTCAGCCACTGCGCGGCCATTGGCGAAATTACCGTTGCCCGGTGGCACGGCGGGTAGACTGTCGTCAGCTACCATCTTAATCATGCGGATCCAGTTTTGATCGTCATATTTGCCAACAATATCTGTTGGGTTGACCACTACAGCGTCGAGACCCCGGTCCACGGCCTCTTTCACTTTGCGTTCTGCGTAGGATTTTGAGTGAATATAACCAACCCAGCTTTCTGCTCCCAGCCGGGGTGTATGATCGTCAATGACAGTGTCATGCTCGCCGAAAGCAACGATCGATGAAACATGCACCATGCGACGGACTTCCTTGTCCAGTGTGGCCTGTAACAGTGCTGCGGCGCCCTCTATGTTGGTTTTATATTGTCGCTCTGCGTCGCGTGACCACGAGCTTACATCGGCGGCCACATGGAATACACAGTCTGCGCCTTGGGGTACAGCCGCCGCCAGTGAAAGCGGCTTTAACAGGTCGATGTCCACCAGTTTAATGTCATCGCCCAGCAGCTTGGCCGCCCGCGCCGTGTCTCGCACACCAGCGGAAATGGACCAGCCATCTTCGCGTAAAACCTCAACAAGATGGCGACCGACAAAGCCGGTTGCACCGGTAACAAATGCAGTTGGCATATAAATCCCCTATAAAATCAGGCTTGCAAGCACTGTAAGTTATCTATAGATGATCAGCGAATTGGGGACAATCGCCAGAATACACTAAGGCTAAATATATTTAGATTGAATAGACCAAGACTGGAATAGAATAATGAGCCCACTCCCCGCTTTCAAAACAACAAGACATTTTGCCCTTTTCCTGATGCTGATGATCGGCTGGGCTGTGCCCGCCGCTGCTGCACCGCCAGCGGGCCTCGAGGACATGCTGAAAACCGCCGCAGCCAAAGGCGACGAGCGTGCATTTGCTACTATGCTCGCTATGGCGCTGGAAACATGGCCGGATAGCAGGATTGATGTGCTCAAAATTGCAAACGGCGTGCAAGCAAGTTGGTTGGCCGCCAGTGATAGGCAAGAAGTGGCCGACGCCGCGCAGGCCATCATTGACGCTGAGAAAAAATCCCGTGATCGGGGTATCATTTGGTATCTGGACCCATCGCTTTGGAATGTTACAGCTCAGTTTGGTGCGTCAACCAGCACCGGTGACACCGACGAACAGTCTGTCGCGCTTGGTCTGGCCATGAGCCGTAGTTTTGACAAGTGGGACCATAACATTAACCTGGATTTTGATTTTGCCCGCAGCAACGGCAACACTACTCGCCGCCGTATTCTGACCCGGTTCGACACTGTTTATAAGGCATGGGACAAGATTTATGTCGCTAACTATCTGGAAGTTGATGTGAATCGTTTCTCCGGTTTTGATTACCGCCTGTTGGATAGCCTGGGGTTGGGTACCCAGCTGGTAAAAACCGACCGCCAGTCGCTGCGGCTGGAAGGTGGACCGGGTGTTCGTTTCAATAAACTGGAAGCCACTGGCGCAACGTCTACAGAGTTCCTTGGTCGTGTTTCCAGCACTTATGAGTTGAAGCTGACTGACAATATTGATTTTAAAGATCAAGCTTCTGCTGTCTTTGGCACCGGCTCTTTCACCTTTGATAACCGGGCGAGCCTCGGCGCGCAGATTAACACCCGGCTAGCAGCACGGTTGGCGTTTCAGGTGCAATATGATTCGGATGCGCCTGCTGGTGCGGCCCCATGGGACACGATCACGCGTGCGACGCTGGTGTATAAGTTCTAGAGCGTACAAATCTGAGATTGTTACAATTTCGTACCTAAAAGTTAGATGCATACAATATGACAGGCGATGCGGCGTTCATGCCCCTATCGCCTGTTTTTTGGGTGAGTCTGACCACCGTCGATTAGAAATCATGCGAAAGCTCGGACATCAGAAAATCAACTGCGGCCCGTATTTTTTGAACGCTGTATTTGGGGCGGTGATAGAGCAGATAGATCCCTGAATTTTCTTGTCGCGAAATAGAAACTTCTGCGTCTTCCAGAACAATTTCAATCAACTGTCCGGACGCCAGATTGTCTTCGATGCCCCATTTTGGAAAAAGACCGATGCCACACCCGGCCAGTGCCTGTTCAACAAGAATTGTGCCTTCTGTGCTAATGAAAGCCGTTGGCGTCTCAAGTTCTTGCCACCCTGATCTCGTTTTGGCCTGCCAGCGCAATGGCCCGTTAGGGCCGCGGTAAATAAATGTTTTGTGGTTTTGAAGTTCGGAGGCGGTTTTGGGGGTCGAATGGTTTTTCAAATAGTCTGATGAGGCCACCAGTATAAAATGATTGTCCGAAATTCGCCGCGCAACGGCCCTTTCTGGCGGATTAACAGTGGCTCGAATAGCGATATCAACTTGATTTTGAGCCAGATTTATAACTCTGTCGGTTAACTCAAGGTCAATAATGACATCGGGATAAAGCACTTTAAATTTCTTGAGTGCGGGAATCAGCCGAACCCGCCCATACCCCGGGTGACTCGTAATTCTCAAAACGCCCGATGGAGTCTTTGCATGCTGTTTGATGATGTCGTTTGCGTCTTCAACCGCAGTGACGGCCGGCGCGACTTGTTCCAGATAAAGTGATCCAAGCTCTGTGAGCTTAACCTGGCGCGTAGATCGTTGTAGCAACACTGCACCCAATGAGGCTTCCAGATCCTGAATGCGGCGCGAAACCGAGGACGCAGGAACCCCGAGTGTTTTGGCCGCAACAGAGAAGCTTCCCGTTTCCGCGACTTTCAGGAAATATTTAATCGCCCGTAATTTGTCCATGAGTTGTTGGATCCATTATTGTCAAAAAGACAATTCAAATACCAAATTTCGGTTAATTGTTTACTAAAATAAGATTATTATATCAGTTTTTCACAACAATAAATCGAATGATTGGATCATTGCAATGAAATATGTGGAATTTACAGAACTGGGAAACCCGGCTGATGTGCTGGTCTTGAAAGATGCACCGGAAACGTCCCTGTCTTCGGGTCAAGTCAGGGTCAAGGTTCTCGCAGCTCCTATCCACCCGGCGAGTCTTCTTCAGATTGCGGGACAATACGGTACTATACCCGACCTGCCTGAAATTCCCGGCAGTGAAGGCATCGGGCGAGTTAGCGAAGTCGCAGAGGGTGTAGGGCAATTGAAAGTTGGTCAACGGGTTATGTTGGCGGGTGGTAGTACATGGCAAGAAGAAATTGTTGGACCAGCTGATCAATTCGTACCGCTTCCGGATGTGGGTGACACTGAACAGCTTTCCATGCTCACGGTAAACCCACTTACGGCCCTCCTTATTCTATCGTCGTTTGTAGAGTTGAATGAAGGGGATTGGATTGTCCAAAGTGCGGCGAATTCCGCGGTAGGTGAATATATAATTCAACTTGCTAAACAGCGCGGCATTAGAACGGTTAACATTGTCCGGCGAGAAGGCCTGGCAGATAAACTAAAGGCCCTGGGTGCAGACGTGGTTCTGGTTGATGGCCCAGATCTTGAGGAGCGGATTGGAGACGCCATAGATGGTGCGCAGGTCGCCATGGCAATTGATTGTGTGGGCGGTGATGTCTTCGTGAGTATGGTTGAAAGTCTGTCGTTCGGGGCAACAATTGTTTCTTACGGTGCTCTGTCTAAGCAACCACCTTCTTTGCCCTTGATTTCGGTTATATTTAACGATGTCAGGGTGCGCGGCTTCTGGCTTAGCAAATGGTTTGAGACCGCGAGCCCTGAAGACAAACAAGCGGCTTTTGGCCAGGTTATTAACCTTGTAGCAAGAGGTGACATTGCCGCGGAAATCGATTCGCGGTTTCCCCTGGAAGAAATTAAGGCTGCAGTTACCCGAGCGGCGGAATCAGGCCGTGATGGCAAGGTCCTGATCGTTCCGAACCCAGCCTGAACCCAATCATTGGAAATTTCATGACCTATTCCAGAAAAAGCTACTCTTTGACAAAACCAGCCGTCATTGCTGCGATTTGTTCATTGTCAATAACTGTCGCCGGCCATGCAGCGCCGTTAAGCCCGGGTAAACCGGAAGGGTGGTTACCAAACTTTGAGAGTATGATCACCTTGGCAGTTGTTGTGGGCGCGTTTTTGATTGCCTGGTTGCTTAATCATAGGGAATCAAAAGCGCGCTCTTTGGGAACAGCTCTGGCGGGTCTTTCATGTTTTGGTGTTGTTGCGCGGTTCACGGTCGTGCTTGGCACAGGCGTTTTAGACAACCCAAAGCCCTTCCAAGCGCCGATGGACGGCGCGAAGCCTGTATTGCTTTGGGCACAGACATTTGTCGCACTTGTGGCAGGTTTCGCGCTTCTATTTGTGGCTAATCGTCAACGAAAAGGCGGTATCAAACTCAAGCTGAATAATGAGAATGAAGCGACTAGATATGGGCGTGTGTCACGCACTATACATTGGACAACCGCCATTCTGTTTATCCTTATGATCCCCACTGGTATTTTCGCCTCCATGATCCCGGCGGGTGTATGGTTTCGAAGCGAATATATTGTTTTTCATAAAACGATTGGCATCATTCTATTTGGTTTGGTGATTTTCAGGTTGTTATGGAATCGAAGGTCTCGTCGTCCGGAGATGGAAACTTCTCTGATGCCCATTGAAAAGAAAATGGCACATGCTGCACATGTCATGCTTTATCTCTTGATGTTGGCTATTCCTTTTACAGGATATTTTATGACCAGTTTTCACGGTTATCCCTCGTACTTTTTTACCATCACGATTCCACCCTTGGTAGCCGAGAGTGATATCTACGTCGTCTGGGGGTTGTTCCACAAATACCTATTGCAATATCTGGTCTATGTTGTCCTAGGAGCGCATATTCTTGGGGCGCTGAAACACCAGTTGGTCGATAAACATATAAATGCTTTCAAGCGAATGGTTTCATAAAATTGACGCAGCTGACTCGGCCCTCGGTTTTGCCCTAATGATTGAAGGCTATTTGCTTTTGTTTTGGCCCGGCGTGGGTACAGCCAGATAGTGATCCATGCCGTATATCTCCAGATCCTGTGCCGCTCGCTTCATCAGGTTTTGGAACCAGGTGTGGGCTGGGTGGTTGGTCAGGCGTTTGTGCCATACAAGCGTCATGCCGATGATGTCTGAAGGCGGTTGCACCGGGCTTGGGACCACATGTAGGTCAAAAAAGTTTCCACATTTTTCTGCTAGTCGGCTTGGTATGGTCAGGATCATGTCGCTGGAAAGCACAATCATCGGCGCCGAGCCGAAGTTGTTCACGGTCATAACTACGCGTCGATTGAGTCCGATTTTTTGCAACTGATCATCGACAAACCCATGAGAATCGCCGCGCGGCGACACCAGCAGATGACGCGCTGCTGCATATTCTTCCAGCGGAAGCTCGCTATATTTGGCCAAAGGGTTGTCGGGTCGCATCATGCAGACGAATTTTTCACCACCTAACCGAAGCGAGTTGAAGCGATCCGGCACCTCACCCAGGGGGTTGATGCCATATTCGGCGCGTTGAGCGTCCAGTTTTTCGAAAAATCGGCCCTCAATCGGAATGGTGTGGATGTTAACGCCGGGCGCCTCATTGCTGATATATGTGGACAGGTAAGGCAACAGTGTCATCGTTGAATAATCGGTTGCGGCAACGGTGAAGGTGCGCTCTGCGGTTGCGGGATCAAAAGCAACGGGGTTTAGTGCTTCCTCTATTTCCATCAGCGCAGTGCGCACCGGCAAAGCCAGTTCCAGCGCGCGCGCCGTGGGCCGCATACCATCATGACCACGAACAAACAGGTCGTCTTTGAGCGAATGCCGCAGCCGATTAAGAGCATTGGAAACAGCAGGTTGCGACATGCCGATCTTGGTGCCTGCACGTGTTGCGTTGCGTTCGCTCATCACTGCGTCAAAGACCAGCATCAGGTTGAGATCAATACCAGCTAAATTCATGATGTGAATATCCGAAGTTTCATTTATCAATTTGAATAATATAAGGGCCTGCCCATATAGATGCAAGTTCAATGAAGACGCTTCCCCCTCGCGGGTCCGGGTTTCTCCCCATGTTGGTATTGTCGCAGGGTGCTGTAACCCCCCTGGTTTATGGTACAGTGCGAACCACATACCCCGGACCCGCGTCTAAGGAAGACAGAAGGCATTAGCAGGAGCACAATATGCCCAAAACTATGACAGCGATGGATGAGTTTGCGGTTAAGTTGGCGAACGGGGTTATTAACTGGCGTTGGTTGGTAATCTTGGCGACACTTCTTGCAACCGTTGCGATAGCCAGCGGTGGCCAACATCTTGGCTTTTCCAACAACTATCGCGATTTTTTTTCTGAAAGTAATCCGGAACTTCAGGCGTTTGAAGATTTTCAGGATACCTATACCAAAAACGACAATTTCCTTTTTATCATCGTACCTGAAACCGGCGATGTTTTCACCAACCCGACGCTGTCTCTAGTTGAGGAGTTAACGGAGAAATCCTGGCAGATACCTTTCAGCAGCCGTGTCGATAGTATCTCAAACTTCCAACATACTCGGGCCGAAGAAGATGACCTGATCGTTGAAGATTTGATTGTGGGCGCCGCTGACCTGAGCACTGTCGACATTGAAACCAAACGTGCGATTGCGCTAGCTGAGCCCTTGCTCAGTGGCCAACTTATTGCAACAGACAGTAGGGCGGTTGCGGTAAATGTGGTCGTTCAATATCCGCAATTGGACGTGAACGAGGTGCCCAACACGGTCGCATTCGTGCGGGCGGTTCGCGACGAAATGAAAGCAAAATACCCGGGCCACGATATCCTGCTGACCGGGGTTTCCAGCCTGAATGTTGCCTTTCAGGAAGCTGGTTTCAACGACGTTACTAATATGATTCCGATGATGTATCTGCTGCTTATTGCTCTTATGGTTGTCAGTGTCAGGTCAATTTCCGGCACGTTTACAACAATATTGATGATTGCTTTTGCATCACTGATCGGCATGGGTGCAGCCGGGTTTGCTGGCGTTGCGCTGACGCCGATCGCCCTGTCAGCCCCTACAATCATTCTAACCCTGGCGATTGCAGATGCGGTGCATATTTTGATCACCATGCGCAATAGCATGCGGGCCGGCATGGACAAGCGATCAGCCCTTGTTGAAAGTGTGCGGGTAAACTTTCTGGCGGTTATGGTTACGTCGCTTACCACAGCCATCGGTTTCCTTGCTTTGAATTTCTCTGACGCGCCGCCCTTCTGGCATTTGGGTAACATCTCTGCCGTAGGCATTGTTGCCGCGTGGTTGATGTCAGTAACTTTCCTGCCTGCTATGCTCAGCTTGCTGCCGGTAAAAGCGCCTAAACCATCTGACGACGGCGGTAGCGCTTTTTTTGGCAAGCTGGCCGAATTTGTTGTGGCTCATAACAAGAAGCTATTTTACGGAATTGGTGCCGTGGCGATTGCCTTGGTGACAGCTGTGCCACAGATCGAATTTAATGATCAATGGACCGAGTATTTTGGTGAAAGCATCGAGTTCCGACGCGATTCAGACGCATCTATCGAATATTTTGGTTTCTACCCCATCGAGTTTTCGGTTTTGTCTCCCGGAGAAGGCGGTGTCAGCGAGCCTGAATATCTGGCCAAGCTTGATGAGTTTGCTGAATGGCTACGTGTTCAGCCGAATGTGACACATGTTTATTCAATTTCAGACATCATGAAGCGACTGAATAAAAATATGCACGGCGATGATCCGGCATGGGATAAATTGCCTGACGACCGTGAGCTGGCGGCGCAGTATCTGCTTTTGTATGAAATTTCGCTGCCTTACGGGCTTGATCTTAATGACCGGATCAACATCGACAAATCGGCCAGCCGGGTTACTGCCACGCTGACCAATACGTCGACGACGGATACCAAAATTTTCCTTGATAGTGCTACAGAGTGGCTTAAGGAAAATGCACCGAACTATATGAGACCAACGGTTCCAACCAGTGCGCAGGTCATGTTCACCTACGTTGCCGAACGCAACGTGGAAAGCATGGTTACTGGAAATGTGATTGCTGTCCTGGTCATTGGCCTCGTGATGATATTTGCACTTCAGTCAGTGAAGCTCGGGGTGTTGTCGATCATTCCCAACGGGTTGCCAATTGTGGTGGCATTCGGCGTATGGTCAGTTCTTGTGGGCACGGTCGGTTTTTCTGTTGCGGCGGTTGCCAGCGTGTCGCTCGGCATTGTCGTCGATGACACGGTGCACTTCCTGGCGAAATATGTGCGCGGTATCCGCGAAAAAGGCTATGACCGGGCAGGGGCAATTAAGTATGCGTTTGAAACTGTGGGCAGCGCCCTTGTTGTCAACACGGTGGTACTGGTTATTGGCTTTGCCTATCTTGCGACGTCGGCATTTAAAATTAATGCTGACATGGGCCTTTTGACCGCTCTGGCTATTAGCCTTGCGCTTATCTTTGACTTCCTGTTTCTGCCAGCTCTTATGCTGCGCGGTAGCAGCCGCTTTGTAGCGGGGCCGAAAAATGCGAACGCCAACAAATAAGAACGACAGCAATAAAGGAATTGAAAATGCTTAAAATCAATCAATTAAAAAAGGCTGCAAAATCCGCTCTCGTGGGCTCTGCCCTGGTGGTTGGTGCTGGTTTCTCAGCGGCATATGCGGACGAGGCATCTGTTGCAAAGGGCCATGAGATTGCCGCCCGGTCCGATCGGTCCGACAATGGTTTCATCAGTTCGGAAGTGTCTGCTGTGATGACCCTGACTAATAAGGCGGGCAAGACCAGTACACGCGAACTATCGTTCAAAACGCTTGAGCGCGAGAACGAAAATGTTGGCGACAAAGGCCTGACGGTTTTCTCAACTCCACGAGACGTGAAGGGCACTGCGCTATTGTCACATGCCCAGATACTCACGCCTGATAACCAATGGCTTTATTTGCCTGCGCTCAAGCGTGTGAAACGTATTTCCAGTGCCAATAAATCCGGCCCATTTGTCGGCTCTGAATTCGCCTTTGAAGACTTCACCTCCACTGAGCTAAATAAATACAGCTATGATTATGTGGGCGAAGACACGTTTGGCGGCCTGCGCGTTGATGTTGTGGAGCGGTTCCCCTTGTATGAGAAATCAGGCTACACCAAGCAAGTAGCCTTGATTGACCAGGATGTGTTTCAAACTCGCAAGATCGACTTTTACGACCGCAAAGGTGCCCATCTTAAAACACTGACATTCGGCGACTTCCGCGAGTATGACGGTGGCATTTGGCGCGCGCACACACTGGAAATGGTTAACCACCAGACCAACAAGTCTACCACGCTGACATAGGGTGACTATGCGTTCAAAACCGGACTGAAAGATGCAGATTTTGTTAAAGGCGTGCTGAAACGCATTCGTTAACACTTGGACCTTTTGACTATGAAAAAACTTGCTGCAGGTGTTATTTTGGCCGCCGCCTCGTCAATTGAGGCGGCGGCAGACTTTGACCTGTCCGGCTCATTGGGCGCGGAAAACCGCCTGTTCTTTGAAGGACCTGCGCTGCCCGGCCAGCTGCAAACTTATCAGGGCTCGCTTGAGCTTGAGCTGGATGCCCGCTGGTCGCTGGCTGACGGCAAATGGGACATTGTGGCAGTGCCCTATGCGCGGCTTGATGGCCGCGATACGGGCCGCACACATTTTGACGTCCGCGAAGCCTATGTGCGTTTCAACGGTGATACTGTCAGTGTTCGTGCCGGACTTGGCAGAGTGTTTTGGGGCGTTGCGGAAAGTGTGCATTTGGTTGATATCATCAATCAGTCAGATTCGGTTGAAGACATCGATAATGAAGACAAGCTTGGCCAGCCCATGATTGAACTTTCGGTTCAGCGCGATTGGGGCCTGATTACGGGCTACGTCTTGCCTGCTTTCAGGAAGCGTACTTTCCCGGGCGTCGATGGCCGGTTAGGTTTTCCACTTCCCGTTGAAAATGACCTGGCTCTTTTTGACCAGGGTGCGGATGACAGCGCTGATGTGGATTTTGCCCTGCGCTACAGTCACTATTTTGGTGACTGGGATGTGGGTCTGTCAGTGTTTCACGGTGCCAGCCGGGAACCACGCTTTGTTCTGAACAGCGGAGCTACGGCCTTCGCCCCTTTTTATGATGATATCACCCAGTATGGCATTGACGTTCAATATACCAACGAAGCGTGGCTCTGGAAACTGGAAGGTATCATCAGGGATACCCCGTTTGAAACGTTTGCTGCCGCTGTTGGCGGCGTTGAATATAGTTTTTACGGTATAACAGAAAGTGGCGCAGACCTGGGTATCATCGCAGAATTCCAGTATGATGGGCGCAGTGAAAACCCCTTGATCGCGCCGTTTACAGTTGCCGACAATGATGTGATGACGGGCCTCAGGTATTCAGCCAACGACAGCGCAGACAGTTCAGTGCTGGTGGGTGTGGTTACAGACGTGGAAGATGCATCCATGTCAGGTATCGTCGAGGCCACAACCCGTTTCGGTGACAACTGGATCGGTGAAATTGAAGGTCGTTTTTTTATGAATGTAGACCCTGACAACACCCTGTTTGGCTTCAAGGGCGACAGCCATGTTATGTTGCGGCTTACCCGTTACTTTTAGAGCTCGCTAACTGAGGTGCAGATGGATTCTGAACGGCGGTTCGCTGCCTCGGCTTAACTAGCTGGCAGGGTTTTCAGGGAAAGGCCTTTGACTGAGCGGGTGACTTGGAAAACCGGGGAAAGACCTAGTCCAAAAAAAATATTCTCACGCGAAATGTTACACAGCAGTGTCGAAGTTTGAGTGGCCGCAAAACAGAGGCTATGGGCTAATGCGGCCTACCCGGTTTATTGAGTTGCTATATGCCATACGGTATGTGGCAGCATCTCTGGCTTAATGTCCTGGCAGTGTAACAAAATCCGGCAGATCGATCACAATATTACGCCCGTTAACCGACTTCCCGCGCATGAAATCCTGAATAGTCTCCGTTACTTTCGGCGACAACATAAACAGGTTGTGCCCACCGTAGGTTACTGTAACCGTCTGACGGTTCGTCAGGCCCGCCGTTGCCTCTTGGCCGCTTTCCGGATAGGTGCGCCCATCCAGTGTGCCGTGCAGAACCAGTACGGGCACATCGGAAGTCGGAGGTGTGCGAAACGTTTCACCAAGATCTAGTGACGGGTCAACTGTCTCAAGGATCATGGTGCCGTTCACGTGCAAGCCCAGTAGGGCGGTTTTTGCCTGCTTGGCTATCATAGCGCGCCGCTTCTCGCCTGATCCTGAAGCGATATCCATCAACACACTCATGGGGCGAAACGACACTGTGTCGTCCGTTGGGTCAATGCCGCGCTGGGCAAGCATGACCAATGGCTCGGTGACGCCGGCATCAAGGGCTGCGTATACATTGAGAATCATGGCGGCCCGCGTTGGGTCTGCAACCAATGCTGCAGTGAACTGTTGCATGGTTCTTTTTTGCAGCAAATAGGGGACAGATTCGCCGCTGCGTGTGGGGATAGATAACTTTAAAGGTTCTTGCTCAAGCCTGTCCAGCACGCGGGTAATAAGACCTTTAATGTCCGGAAACTTTACCTTGGCTGCGGGTATAGTGTTGATTGCCGCCTGCAATCGGTCAAAATAGCTGTCGGTGCGGGCTGGTTGCTTCACGGTTTGATCAAGCCCTTCAACAGCCGTGATAACAACACGGTTCAAATACTCGTCTATTTGTTGCAAAGCGGCGAGAGAAAGATGAGAGCCGTATGAAATACCCCACAAGTTTATCTTTTCTGCACTCAAATGCTGGCGCAACGCGTTTAAGTCAGCAACGCTTTCGCTAGTGGTATAGCCGTGTTTATCGATGCCTTTGCTTTGAAGAAAGTTTAAACACTCGCGCAGCGCAGCTCTATGAGTTTCAGTGTAATCTTCTTCAGATATGGGGGATGTTGCGCTGATTTTTTGAGATGTTTTGCACATGGGCAAATCGTTTGACGCGCCCGTACCGCGCTGGTCAAATGCAATAACGTCGCCGAATTCCCGCATCGCCATAAACAAGGGGAAACGCTGATATTTAGCTGTTGTGATGCCTGAACCGCCAGGTCCGCCTGCAAGGTAAATGGTTGGTGTGCCTTTGGTCTTGCCAGTTGCCGGGAACCGAACATACTTCAGTGTCAGCGAACGACTGTCTGAAACATGCCGGTTTTCCGGTACAGTAAATTGCCCTTCAAAGGCATCGACGGTTTCGCCGGAATTTGCTTCGAAAACGATCGCCGTCTCATTGGGTATTACCGGTGTTTCTGATGCCAGCGCTTGCGCGGTGTACCCATAAGTGAGTGCTAAAGGTACTAGGGCGGTGAGTTTCATCATGATTTTAACTTCCCATGTTTTTGTTTGTTTTTGATTTGGGTCTTGCTTTGCGTCGGTAAGCAATATTTATAAGCAGATCGTGGACCTGCCAGTTCAACCAAGCGAACGGTCATGTATTTCCGTTAAACGGAGATGGACGGTATCTTTGAACGATTGTATGGTCAGGCATGAATTTCACCCCGTTTGGCCTTTTCTGTTTTGTCTGCTTGTCTCTTGTCGTTGCGCCTCTGTTGGGCGGGCAAGCGAAAGCACAACATGTTGAATTTTATGGTTTAGATTGGAATAGCGTGAGGGTTTGCCCCGCGACAATGACAGACCAAACCCCGCCTGATTTTACCTCGGACAGATGCAGCACAGCAAAACCCTATGAGGTAGACCCGCAAGGCAGGCTAATCTGGGTGCGCGTGACTGTGCCGCTTGGTGCGTTAAAAGGGCAAAACGGTGAACCATTGTCTCTTTACGTCTCGGGCAAGATGTCCAGCGAAGTGTATCTGAATGGTCAGATGGTTGGCCGCAACGGCATGCCGGGCGCCAGCTCTGGCACCGAAGTTCCGGGCCTGATGGATGCTCAGTTTTTCCCAGCCCAAGACCTGGTGCGGCCTGGGGGGGGGGGGGGGGGGGGGGGGGGGTGTGGG
>JAALKD010000047.1:20628-30532 GCA_011088215.1 Sphingomonadales bacterium
CTTGGGGACATTGAAGTGGTGTTGCAGGCTTCGGCGCATCATGGTTTTCTGTCACTTTGCTGGCCCGTGCACACAATTGCCATCGGCCCTTCCGGTGTTTACGCCAACGGATCGTTGCCGCGTTACATCCCGGCGCTTGTGACACTTGGGTTGTTTGTGGTTGGCGCGCTTTACTTTGGTACGATGGGTGTCATTGCTCAGCCCCGCGCGCGATTTTGGATACTATGTTCCATATGCTTTTTTGCCGCAGCCCAATTGGTGTCAGAAGCCTTGCGCGGCCTCGTTCCCTATGCATACCCGGTTCATGATTTACGCCTGTTACTCAT
The DNA here is from genome assembly GCA_011088215.1 of Sphingomonadales bacterium. GTDB lineage: Bacteria > Pseudomonadota > Alphaproteobacteria > Sphingomonadales > Kordiimonadaceae > Kordiimonas. Next base: position 20,955 of record JAALKD010000047.1, read on the forward strand.
TGCCGTGTTCTCTACCGGGTTTGGGTTGAGCGTTGCACTTCATGTGTTTTGGTCATTCGCCCAAACTTCGGCGGTTAAGATAACTGCGGGCCTGACAATAATTAGTGTCGTGGCACTTTTCTTCGTCCCTAGCTACGATTTCAAAGCACTTGTGGGCATGACACTGCCTTTGGTTGCGGCTCTAGTTGCTACGGGCTTCTGGAGCTATCAGCGCCGCAGGCGCGCCTTTCTTTATTTTGTTACAGTGTTGGTTTTTGTTGCGGCCATTTTTTCTTTTCAAGGGCTTTTTCTGGATACGTTTTTCTTCTTTCTTGTAGCCTTCTTCCTGCTGTTGATCTTTATCGAACAGGCTATGACACTGGCTGAGGAAGCACGTGAACGTCGTAGCGAAGAAGCGCGCGCCGACCGGTTGGGTCTCGCGCTTGAGGAGGCGCAAGAGCGCGTAGAGGTTAGTGAGATAAGCATAAAAAGTGCGGGCAAGATGGAACGTATCGCAACCAGTGATATTCTTCACTGTGGCAGCGCTGATGGCTATGCGGAAATTTTCCTAACCAGTGGCCGAACGCTTTTGTACACGACAACCTTGAATGATATGGAAGGCGAATTGCCGTCCTCGTTCCTGCGGGTACACCGGTCTCACTTGATCAACATTAAATATGTTGAATCGCTTAACCGAGACAGGTCCGGTACCGGCATTTTGACCCTGACAGGCGGTGTGGAAGTGCCGGTAAGCCGGCGCATTATGCCTGCGGTGCGTCAGGCTCTTGCGTGAATGCGGATGCCTGTATATTCCCCCATAATATGATGGGCGACCCGCCAACGTCGCCGCTTCATAGAACCGTTAGTGAGACGCTCTTCAGTCGCGAGCCTTCATTGAATGGGCGCCCTACATTCTCGCTGCAAACGAAAGCTGGGCCATAGAATCCAGCGAAGGTTCAATTTCGCCGCCCCAACTTACGCTGATCTAGGTCGCTTGCCGCCACGACCGCAGAAGTAGAAATATTGCTGAACTCAAAAATACTTTGATGGTTTGTGGCATGATTGACGGCACGAATAATCGACTGTGTCCATATCCCGTCTACCTGCAACTGACCTTCGAAAGTCAACGTTTTAAAATGCTTGCCATCAAGGTCATACATTTCCCATCGTAACGGCCTCCAGCTTTCCAGGCTGATATCCACAACGACCCGACCATAACCCAATTCCTTGGCAATTTCAGCGCTCTTCGGAAGCCCGTTCAAAGTGATTGTTCCCTCACTGGGACCTTCATTGGTCGCCAGTGTAAAATCATAGTCTTCCGCCGCAAGCTCGCCTTCCCTGCGGATGTCATCGTAGGTGAAATCAGTACCAAGGAAATACTTGCCTCGATCCGCGCCCGCAACCCTCCGGGTACGGCGCATCGCCGGTATGTATAGCCATTGGTCCGTCGCCGCACCAACGGCGTGATAGTCATATGATAAAAAAGAGGTGCCCCGTATATTCTTCGGCCTCGCGAATGAGATCAGAGAACGCTGCTCGACATCCGTATCGACCCGAGACGCCTTCGCAAAACGTTCACGCTGCTTCCCGCTTCGGTCGATCAAAGTCATTTTCAGATCGCGCTTCAGGTAAACACCGTCTTCGCGGTTTGCAACATTCTCAATGACCTGTTCAGCGTTGTATTCCTGAGCCGTCACTTTTTCGGCCGCGAAGAGCACGGCGAGCGAACCCGCAACGATAAGAATCCCCGCCGCCGACTTTGCCGCAAGCCCACCGCCTGAGCTCAGATTAATCTTAGGCGTCGTCAAGAAGCTTGGCTTCGTGAGTAAAATGAAGGCTGGCAAAAGTGTCATGCTAGCTACGAAATTTGCAGCAACCGCAACAATCAGCAGGATCGCAAAATCGATAATGGTTGGATTGTTGCTGGCAAGCAAAGCAGAAAAACCGAGACACAGCGCGAACAAATTGTAAAATAATGCTCGCCCGGTTGACTGAAAGGCTTTGTGGATCGTCTCTGCTGTAACGCCACCCTCAGCAGTCGCATGAATCTGTACACGTTCAACAGAATGGATGGAAAAGTCGATTCCCAAACCAATTGTGATCGCCGCAAACATCGCCGTAGTAATGCTGAGAGGAATGGCAAATATTCCCATAATCGCATAGACCATGAAAACGGCAAAAACAACATGATACAGACAATAAAGGCCAGCGGTGAACGACCTGAAAGTAAAAGCCGCCATGATTAACGACGCAATGACAGCAACAGCAACACTAATCAGGTGATTTTCCTCAATACCCTTAAGCCAGTGATAGTTGAGATAAACACGGCCACTAAGGGAGCCAGTCGCATGTTCAGAGTTGAATTCATTGACGAGGTAACTTTCGAGAACCAACACAAGAGGACGGATTTCACTAAAGGCACCCGCCGTTGTACGTAATTCAACTAGCGCTCGTTGGCGATCGAAGTCGATATCATCTTCGAGGTCGGCAGGGTTTCCGAGCGATTCATAAACAAAAAACAGCTGAGCCACGGAATCCGGATCATCGGGAATCACGTGAAACGCCGGATCGCCGCCAGCTGTGCCTTTGTTGACCTCCTTCAGAATGTCGACAAAAGAACTCGCGCCGTTCACAGTCGGCAACGAGAGCGGATAACTCTGCAGCGCCTCTATCCGGCGTAAAACTTCAGGCTGCGTCAATCCCTGCGGTTCAAGTGCATCAACGACAACAAGCAGCCGGTAGGTTCCATCCAGCGACCGGTTAATCGCAGTATCGGCAATGCGAATGGGCTCGTTGTCAGCAAAATTTTCAATGCGGCTGTAGTCGGTCTGTACCAATGTTGCCGCCCAAATGGAACCAACCAGAATGGCACCACCAAAAAACATAACAAGCCCAGCATGGTCCACAACGCCCTTACTCATAACCTTCAGCAATCGGCCAGCAACATCTTTGTCGGAAAGTTTGTCGGTCCATATGGTTTTAGGCGTTTTTCCTTTGTGTATGATGCTCAAACTCGCAGGTAATACGCTGACCGAACACAGCCAAGCAACAAAAACACCAACGGCTGCAAATCCACCAAAGGCCTTCATAGGTGGCATGTCTGTCCCGAGCCAAATTCCAACAAACCCTGCAACAGTTGTAAATGTTGTCAAAGTGACCGGGCGATAGATCGATATCATGGCCGAAACGATTGCTTCGTCAGTGGATTTATAATCACCTGATTTCAATTTCTCGCGGTACTCGGTCAATATATGAATGCCATCAGCCACCGAAATGGCAACGATTACAACAATCAAACCCGTAGATATTGCAAAATATGGAATGCCCATCATCGCGCGAAGACCCATCGCACAAATAGCAGCACCCGCGGCCACTGCAAATGGTAGCGCAATGCCCGAGACGCTCCTAAAGGAGATACCCAACACAATCATGATGAAGATAGCGACAAAGGGAAGCTGACGACGAGCATCCTGCGCGATGTAGTCATCCAAATAGCCTGCGCTCGCCCCTTCACCGGACAGATGAAGAGTGCCCAAATAGCCTTGGCCCAGTTCATCGAGGGAAACGGATAGAGCCTTGAAGGTTTCGCGGCTCCTGCTTTGATCGATCATCTCGCCTACCACGACCGTCATGGAGCCGTCTCGAGCGACCAACTTACCCAGGAAAAGCGGGTAGTTCTCAATCCGTCTCCGGATGTCTTCGATTTCAGCCGCGTCGGTGGGGGCCCCATCAAACGCGGGAGCAATACGCAGCTCTTCTATGGTCCCCTCCGCAATTGCCTCGGTCGTAAGGCTAACCACGCGCCGACGATCAATGTTCTCCAGCCCCATCATGATGTCGGTAATTTCCATCGCCAGACGCAAGCCATCCGGACTGTATATGGTTTCCCCTTGCGGGGCTTCGATGGCAACGACAAACGGATCGTCTAGGCCGAATATCTCCTTCACCGCATCTCGATAAATAAGCGCGGGGTTATTTGATTCAATATAGGCTTCAGGGGATGTATCTTTTTGGAGACTGGGTAGAAATGCGGCCATACAAAGGATAAGGCCCACGCTAACTGCCAAGACCAGTCTGGCTCTCCCCACTACAAAACGGAACCATCTCTCTATATACACACGATATCTCCCCAATATTGCCTTACACCTAGCTCGCCCTAAACGTCCGCTTAATGCAAAAGCAACCAATTTTTCTGGAACTAATACAGCCCACACACCGGGGCCATGAAACGATTATGACGGAAGATTAATCCGTATCATTTTACCCCCTCAATTCCAGCAAGCCTTCAATCACAACATGCTTAGCAGGCGGTCTGTCTTCGTCGCCCACGGGAGACATACTGAAGACTTTTGAAAGACTCACCTTCTCCGCCTCAGTTATAGTGAAAGGCTTTTGAGCGCTCGTCGTTTTTGAATTTGGACGGAATTTATAAGAAAAAGGCGCGTCTTTTCCAAAAACGACGCCAGAAAAGCCTTCAACACCGTTCCTGTATAGGTAAAAATGCTACAAAGAAATTTACAATACATCCTAATTGAAACTCAAACTGGTTGCCTTTCATTACATTTAAACATTGCTATTCAGCGGGGAGCGAATTTATTGATGTTTCATCCCGCATATCTGGCCAAGGACGGCATAATTGAAAGACACACTGTTGCAAGTTAAGGAATATGCGATTCCGAAATTATTAAAACGTGTGTTTCGACAAGGGCAAGACCCGTCGTCCGGAAATATTCGTACAATTCTATTGAGCGCTCTGGTGATTTCGGTATGGCAACCGCTGGCTAAGCCAGATGGTGCTGCGGCTAATGAATGGTCTGATCGAATTTCTCTAACGGCGCTGGCCGAAGCCCGCGTTGGTGTCTCGACCCTCGACGCGGATCTGCAGCTTTCAGAATTGGTATTGACGCCAGAATTAAACATCGATGTTTCTGATCGTTGGCGACTGACGGCAATCGGCCGAGGCCGGATAGATATTTCTGACAAGCTGGAGCCAGGCAAGCCCACCCAGGGCAACCGCGCCAACCTATCTCGTCGAGCATTCATTAGGGACAAGACAGACCTCGAATTGCGCGAATTCTATCTGGACGGAGAGATAGGTGAGGTTTTTTTGCGGCTAGGCAAGCAGCAGGTCGTGTGGGGAGAGGCGGATGGGCTGAAGGTTCTCGATGTCGTCAATCCACAGTCTTTTCGTGAATTTATACTACCCCGGTTTGACGACTCCCGTATTCCATTATGGATCGCGAAGGCCGAGATCCCTGTAGGCGATGCATCGACTTTGCAATTGGTATGGGCACCGGACCAAACATATCATGATGTGCCGGAACCGGGGAGCACATTCGCATTCACGTCACCTCAACTGATCCCGCAGCCCACACCGGGGGTTCCTGTTACGGTCTTGCCTCCTGACCGGCCCAGCAGGTTCTTGGCTGATTCCGATGCAGGCGTCCGCTTCGCAACATTCGTTGGAGGGTGGGAACTATCCCTAAATTATTTTTATCACTATGCCGACAGTCCAATTTTCAGGCGCGCCATAGGCCCTGACGGCATAACAGTTGCTAGCGAATACGAACGAACACACTTGATCGGCGGCAGCTTCAATAATGCCTTTGGTGATTTTGTCATTCGCGGCGAGGCAGGCTATTCTACAAGTGAATTTTTTCTCACAAACAATGTGGCAGACGTGGACGGAGTCACAGCCTCGGGCGAGTTTTCCTATGTTGTTGGCGTTGATTGGACGGGACTTTCAGACACGTTTTTGAGCGTCCAGTTTTTTCAGTCGATCCTCACCAATAGTACGCCCGGCGTCGTTCGGCCAGATGTCGAAAATCTTATAACTTTTTTTGGCCGGAGGAATTTTCAAAATGAAACAGTCACCGCGAAAGCCCTGCTGATTCAAAATATCGCTGACGGGGACGGTGTCGTTCAGATCGAACTAAGCTACGACTGGCGCGACAATGTAGAGCTCTACCTCGGTGCGGATTTATTTTATGGGAAACCTGAAGGAATATTCGGCGAATTTAACAAGAATGACCGTATCGTATCCGGCATCCGCATCGGGTTCTGAACACACCACCCAAGTATTTTACCGCTACACTTCTGTCTCAAGAGCCCATTTGTAGGTCCGATTGAAAATACCACCAAGTTAGCCAGTGCCAGTCACGTGTGATTGAGCACCAAGATGTTGTTCGCGGTATTGGCTGGGAGTTTGACCAGTCCGACTTTTAAAAGCACGGTTAAATGGCCGAAGAGACACATAGCCTGTTTCCATCGCAATTGTTAATATCTGCACATGCCGTCCGTTAATATCTGCTAGTCGTTTTTTTGCTTCTTCAATTCGGAAATCACTGAGGTACTGGGAGATATTCCGATGTCCAAGATGAAAATTGATGAGCCTGCGCAGCCTGTGCTCCTGTATATCTATTGCTTCTGCAAGCTTAGCCACGGTTAGTCCGGGTTCACGGTACAAACCGTCCGCCATTTTGCGTTCCAATATCTCCAAACTGTGTCTGTCAGCCGCTATTAGCGGCGGCTTGCCATCCGAAAGGGCACCGCCGTTTTTACTGGCAGTTTGTCTATAGTCAGATTCAAACGGATATCGTTGCTCAGGCCGCATCGAATGGTAAAGCAAAAACCCGCTTATGAAAAAGATGCCGATCGATTCGAATAGAGAAGCATGGTCAGCATATAATGTGTCACTGAGAAAAATGCGCTCAATGGTAAAGCCAACCGGAATCAGCATGCTTCCAATCATAAACCAAATACGAAACTTCCGGCGCCTTTCGAGTAGGTCGCCAGATAAGTCTGACAACACTTTATATACCAGAAACAGGTAGAGCCCTCCCCGCAAGGTATGGGAGACTAAAGCAAATAAATCCTTGGGGAGAATATCCAGCTGAAAAACCAAGGCTCTTACGAGATAAACAGCCAAGATCGTCTGGTAAAATGGGCCAAGTTTAAAATTGTCGCTCAGAACATTTATCGTATATAGCCAAAAAAGAATGAACGTAAGGCGCGCGCCGAACCCCATAAAGTGCCCGACCCAGCCAAACAAGGCGACTTCATCGTAAGCTGACGTAATCAGGAAAAATATAGCGCAGAGCATTGTCGGAATGGTAATATAAGCGTGGGCAAGTTTTGAATTGTTGCGCGGCGCAAGAAAGCAAACCCACATTAGGTTGCAAATCGCTCCAAAACGAAAGAAGTCATCTACAAACTCCCAATTCACTATTAGAGCCCCCTGTTTTGCCTAACTTACTTTAACGATCCCAAACATATCTGCTAGCTGCTTTCTTGAACTAATTCAACTACACTGAATCAACAACCAACAAGCCTTGGCAATCCTGTTTTCCATCAGACACATGATATTAGAATTCTGAACATGGTCCCTTAGAGCGTTATAAATTGTTCGTCTATCTTATTGGTTGAGGGGTAGGAATAATCTCTTTACTTGACGGCTTCCTTATCATTCCGCTTTGGCTGTTGGCGGGCGGATGGTTGAGAAACTACGTATAAAGAGAGGCGAGTCATATGTCATCCGGCGAGCAATAGAGCCGTCATATAGTACGCGAAATTTGGCTATTGGTTTGAAAACACAGAGCGCGGGCACATGGCCGCACTCTGTGTTTTTCTCTTAGCTTCTATTCAGCGATTGGAATTGCTGACCCCGGTGTCCAGGGCGCGCCCGCCGCAAGCAAGGCCGCCTGAAACGCCGGTACGGTTTCACCCACCAGCGCCTTGGTCCGGCTGGTCATTTCCGCCAGTCCTTCAAGGGCGTAGTCAAACTGCTGCCGGTGCTGGGTCGTTGGCCCATAAGCCCCCATCCGGCAGATGAAGCATATTGCAGGCGGCTAGATACGGTTGCCGGTGCGGCCCCCATGCCCTGCCGGGACTGCAATCCGCGTAGCTCGTTGGTGATGGCCTCCATTTCTGTGCGGATGCCCTCGTACATGACCTCCAGCGCTCTTGTATCTGCTGGTGTGCGGTCAAGAGCCGTGCGCATAAAGTCCAGGTTTTTCCGCAAGCCATCGAGGCTGGCGTTCGTTGCCGACGCTTGCTTCATTGCATTACTTACGCGGCTGGTAAATGCCGCCGTTGCTGCGTGCCCCGAACCCGGAAGCGCGCCGTCGCGGATGGCAGCAAGTTCAATGCTGACGGGTTCAGCTAGCTGCGTGACCGTGCCGCCCACCCGCTGGTACAGCGCGGCCGTATAAGTGCCGGGGGCTGCCATGATGCCTTGATCGTCGTCGTCCGCCGGTGCTGTCACCGCGCGTTCGGGGGCGTATGTCATGTCCCAGGTAAGGCGGTGGATGCCTTTTTTGGCTTTGCCTGCCACCCGGTTAACGAAATTACCGCTGGCATCCTGAATTTCCAGATAAACAGCAGGCTTGGCCTCTTCGTTTTCGGCCTCAATAGCCTCCCAACTTGGGTAGCTGGGATAGTTTTCATCTTCGATGGCTTCTTTCTCGGCTGCTTGCCGCCGCTCTTTGGTGGTTTGCAGGCTGTCCTTCAGATAGTAGGTGAGCGTTGCACCGTGCGCTGGATTTTTAGCAGAATAATCGCTGTCGCCGATACTGTCTGAATGGAGGCTGCTTTCGCGGTACCATTTGACTGCCCGACCGGGCCCGAAAAGAAGCGCATCCCGTTCAAGGGCATCAGCGTCAAGGGTGCGCAGCGGGCTATAGTCATCCAGAATATAGATGCCGCGCCCGAACGTGCCGGCAACCAAATCGCCTTCATCCCGTTGGATCACAACGTCACGGGTCGAAATGGTTGGCATGCCGCCTTTCAGCTCCAGCCATTTATCGCCGCCGTCAACTGTGAAAAACAGTCCAAATTCGGTGCCAAGGAACATCAAGTCCCTGTTCACATGGTCCTGAACAATGCGCCAAACCAAATGCTTTTCTGGCAGGCTGTCCGCCAGCGATGTCCATGACCGGCCCAGGTTTGTGGACTTGATCAAATAAGGTTTATAGTCTCCGTGTTTGTGATTATCGAGCGCCACATACACCGTTTCCCGGTCAAACAGGTCGGCACGGATATCGTTGACGTAGGCGGTTGCCGGAATGCCGCGCACGTCATCAAGTTCAATTTCCTTCCATGCCTGACCGCCGTCTGTGGTGACCTGGATAAGACCATCATCTGTGCCTGCCCAAAGAACGTTTTCGTCCACCGGGCTTTCAGAGAAATTGGCGATGGTGTGGAAATTGGACATGGCTAAAATATCCCAACCTGCCTCAACCGATGAAGTGCGGCCCATCATGGGGTACTGCATACGGTCGCCGTTTTTGGTTAGGTCCGGTGAGATAGCTGTCCAGCTGTCGCCGCGGTCATCAGACCGCCACACTCGCTGGGATGCATGATAAATGCGTGCCGGGTCGTGGCTGGACACATTAATGGGTGCGTCCCAGTTAAACCGCTCTGCCGGGTCGCCGGGGCGAGGCTGGGGCTTAATGTAGGTGACTTCGCCGGTTTTCCTGTCATGGCGGGCAAGGCTGCCTTGCTGCCACTGCGAATAAACAATGTCCGGATTGCCGGGTTCGGTTGCCGGCTGGTGACCGTCCGCAAACAGGGTCAGGAACCAGTCTTTGTTCTTGATGCCT
>JAALKD010000003.1 GCA_011088215.1 Sphingomonadales bacterium
CCCCACCCCCCCCCGCCCCCGGCCCCTCCCCTCCGGCCGGAAAGCCTTCCTGTCGGCCATACTGTACCCAGTCTGAAGACTCGGCTATCAGTAACACGAGCCCCAGTATCGCTCGAAAAACGCAGGTTTGTATCGTCGTCGTCAACAGATAAGTCTGGCTGAATTGTGCCACTGGTTGCCACTTGGATACTACCCAAGTTTACACCGTCTAGCGAGCCAAAGTTAACTGTTCCAAAGGTATCCGGCACATTATGGTCACGCACACTGCTGACACCAGACCCCTGTATTCTGGAACTGTCCTGTCTACGCTCCTGGTCGTTAATGACCGCGTCAAAATAAAACTTCAAATTATCGCTCGGTGCCCACTCTACCGTACCGGCAATGTTCAGGGTCTCATACTCAAAATTCTCCAACTCTTGGTTAAGGAATTGAATACCAAGGAAATCGAAATCTTGAGCTGCAGGACGATCAGCCAAGTCTTGCAAATTGCCGCCTCTAATAACGTCCGCATTTACATTTTCTACTAGGCCGCCGTCACGGTCAACACGAGGACGGAATGAAACCGCCTCTTGTTCAGAGTAGCTTCCGCTGACAACGACACCGAACTTTCCGATGTTCGTGTCCCAACTATTGCCAATAGTGCCGGAAAACCTTGGCGATACATTGTCCGCAAGATTGCTATTCTCCCCCTGTGCCCGGAAAGACAACAACATGTCATCCAGATCAAGAGGACGTATAGTTTTTAGGTTTATGGTACCGCCCACTGAACCTTCAATGGTTTTTGCTTCTGGCGCCTTAATGACTTCAACACCAGCGATTATCGATGCAGAAACATCTTCAAAGCTTATGCCTGTACGACCAGACCCTGAACCCACCGTTGAAACACCATTGATCTCTGTACGGTTAGCATTGGTACCACGGATTTGAACCCCTGAACCCACACCAGCCCTTCGCGTAATTTGAATGCCCGTGATATTTTCAAGCACTTCAGCGAGGTTTTGGTCAGGCAGCTTACCAATATCCTCGGCCTGAATAACTTCAACCAAACTGGCTGCAGACCGCTTTTGCGCAAGCGCGCTTCTAAGTGACCCTATGATGCCAGTAACAACAATCTCTTCGATGTCCTCATCGTCATCAGCGGATTCTTGTGCTGACACCTGTAACGGTACCGACATCATTGAAATAGCTGTTCCTAACAAAAGTAAAGGCTTCGCAAGCCGGAATTGTTTGAGTGAGCTCGTTTGAAGCATTTCTTGATCTGCGCGCATGGTAACTTCCCCTCCGATATCAATTTATTTTTGACACATTGATATAGGGAACCAATTATTCATATATTGTCAACCCTTTTTATTGACCAATTAGTTTATATTGGTAAGACCAATTAAAAATATTTTCTATAGTTACAATCGAATCATATAACTGAGAGGCAGTTTGCCAGAGCAAAACGTATGGCAAGAGACTGCACAAATGGGCCAGTTAAATGAGATTATCCGAGATTAAGCGGGAATACGTGAGAGTATCGGAACGTCGCGACTTTCAATCATGGGGCATGAGCCCTGTTTGGTCATCCGGTCAAGGTTTCTCTGGTATTCGGTCTTGAGCACTGGTTCGCTTAACTGTCTGCACATACTTCAGACAAAAGAATGATGCAAACGAGACAATCAGCGAATCTATAGAAGCAATATCCGTCAAACCCCATGTTCCGGTTTGTGATAAATAACCGGCCGCAATTGCCAACCCCCATGAAAAAAGTGCCCGAAAGTTGTATTTGGGGTCGGCCACAAGATCTTTGACATCAACAACAAACCGCCGCGCATAAGCAGCTTCAACAATATAAATTGCACCGATGGGAGGTATCGCAACACCCAACAAAACGAGAAACCCAACCAGATAGTCTTGAGCTGGCACAAATGCAATTGCGGTTCCCGCTATGCCGACAGCGACAATAATTTTATCCAGTCCAATTTTCGGCAACATGGTCGCAAAAGACAACCCTGAAGAATAAAGACACAAGACATTGCTTGACCAAGACCCAAAAAATAAAAGCAAAAATGCCGGAAGGATCAACCCCAAAGAAACCAAAACCGCCAAAAGATCTGGCTCACCAATAACCATACTGGGCACTGCTGAAAAAAATTGTATCAAAGGGAATACAACCGCCAAAGCGACAAATACCGACCACACAGCATGTTTAGTGTTAATTGCAAACCGGCTATAGTCGGGCTGAATAATAACACCCGCAATATAACTACCTACAACGGCTGACACAGCCGTTGCGAAAGTAAAGGCGCCAGTCTGGCTGGCAACTATAGCCGTACCATGCCCAACAGTGCTGGCATAGGCAGCGTAAAGAATAAATGCAATCATGACAGGCACCAATATTGCCGCCAATTGGTCAATTCCCTTGAAGCCTTTGACTGTCACGGAAATCATCAACAAACTGGCGATCGAAACTGTCATATAGACCGAGACATCCCAGCCGAAAACATCCAGAAGGATTTGCTGAGACGCCTGCCCAAGAAAATTACTGATTACACCGTACCAGCCGATGAGAGATAGGCCGACCGCGAGATTTGTGAGCTTTGCTCCATCTCGGCCAAAGGCAAACTCGGATAAAATATATGTAGAAAGACGCGTTTTCGCCCCCACATAGCTAGTTGTCGCACCAAGGGTGCCAAGAACTAGGCTACCGACAACAAATGCCAAACCAGCGTCGTAATACCCTAAAGACCCTCCTATTTGCGCCGAAACGATAAATACGGAAAACCCGATAGTTCCGCCAATAATGATTAACGCCAGATGCCACCCCGTGGATGTAACCTCGGCGGAAACTGGTTCTCTGGCATAATCATCGGTTGTTGAGACACTGGCTTCGTCCATGTTTGTTTCCAGCTCGAAAATGTAATTGACTAGGTAAAGGCATTGTCAAAAATCAATTGATGCATCGGCCTGATTTGTAAATCGCGTCGATTGATGTGCCGCCAGCTAAACCAGCAATATCTTCAAGTGGATCACTTTTTAAAACCAGAAAATCAGCGAAGGCACCCTCTTGAATTGTCCCGATTAAACCCTGCATCTGCAGTAATTCGGCATTTACGCCGGTGGCTGAGTGCAACGTTTGAAATGCCGTTTCGACCTGCGCGCGCAGGAGCAGTTCTTCTCGCTGAAATTTATGCAATTCGCCGAGAAGATCGGTTCCAAAACCCAGCTTCACCACCGCCCGCCGACAAATGGAGATAGCCTCAAGGCCTTTGCCTGCCACTTCATCCAGCTTTTCGATCAACGTTTCCGGCGCACCCTCATTAGCACCGAATTTTCCGAGCGCATCATATGTAACAAGGGTGGGCACCACTTAAGCCCCCTTGGCGCTCACTAATTCAGCGACGTCGCTAATAATTAGGTTCCCATGCTCGATGGAACGTATTCCAGCGCGCGCCGACCGTTCAATTGCCTCCGGTGTATAAGCGTGGGCAACCACATAAGCGCGGCGCCTAACTGCTTCATCAACCACAGCTTCCAGTTCCTCATCTGAATACTGAAGCGACCAGACCGGATCACTGGGCGACGAAATCCCCCCAGAAACAAACACTTTGATGTGGCTGGCTCCCCGACGCAATTCTTCGCGGGCGGCAGCTCGAATATTGTCAACGCCGTCAACAACTCTGGTTAATCGGCTTGTTGTACCGCAGGCGCAGGGTTCAAGCGATGGAACCCGATTATCACCGTGACCGCCTGTTTGACTTAACGCACGCCCCCCATATAAAAGCCGGGGGCCTTGGAACAAACCGTCTTCAAGACCGCGCCACAAACCGTAATCGGCTCCCCCAACGTCGCGAACCGTTCTGAAGCCGCGCAACAACGCCGCCGTTAACAAGCTGCTTCCTTTAAGCGAATGATATGTAGCTGGAAGCAGATCGAGCTTGGCAAAATCGAGGTCAGAAGCGTAAGCGTGAAAATGAGCATCAATTAGACCGGGCATAATAAATTTACCGGATAGATCAATTTCGTGCGCAAAGTTTCCGGCAATTTGGGTGGAACTTATCGTCACAAATCGACTGTCCTCAACCAAGACATGCGATGGGTCAGATACATGGTTGTCCTGCCCATTAAAAATTCGCACATTTTTCAGGTATAACTGACTGACGCTGTCCTTCATTCATTATATCCGTATATTTTGTTGGCTCGGTCCGCGGTTATATAGCCATTTCTGATATCAGCTGCGACTTTTGCGTGAGGCCTGTTCTCAGGCGAACCATAACCTCCGCCGTTGGCCGTAACAACCTGCACAACATCGCCTTTGTTGAGCGGAAGTGCGGTACAACTACTGTATCGTTCCTCTTGACCGTCCTTACGAAGAACTTTGATGTAATTGGTGGTGCCTTCCAAACCGCCGTTTAAGCCCCAGGGTCCTTTTTTAGAACGAACATATGCCATGGTAATCCACCAATCATCACGCAGAATTCTATAGTCGAGATTGATCCCTTTCCCACCTGTATATTCACCCTCACCGCCATGATCTTCGTTCAGACAAAGGCGGTCAATCATCAAACCATTTCGTTGTTCTGCAACCTCCACCGGCACGTTAAAGGTGTCACCGTGATAGCCTGTATAGAGGGCATTCAGGCCGTCACGGTCAAGACTACCGCCCCAGCCACCAATTTGTGGTTCAACGATACTATGATCTTTTCCTGTCTCGGGGTGTCGCCCACCCATAAAAGTGCCACATATAGAAGCATAATGCCCAGCAGGGAGACTTTCGGGCATCACCGGCGCCAGTGCCTTCCACAGCAGATCAAACACCATAATGCTGGTTTCATAATAAACACTCATCGCTGAAGGGTATTTTGCCGCAAACATTGAATCGTCGTCTACAAGCACCTTAAGCGGCTTGAAAGTGCCTGCATTGGCAAAAGTTTGTGCGCCGGCAATCGCCTTATAGATCATTTGTACATCTACAAATGTCGCATCATATGATGCGTTCAAAGCATCCTTGCGTTGTGGCGGATTACCGCGCAGGTCTACAACAAATTCTTCATCGGAGATGTTTATGGTTGCCTGAATTTCCAATCCATCATCTGTTACATCTGTTGCTTCAAAGGTACCCTTGGGAAGATTGCCTAAAGCTTTTCTGGACATGGCTTCACCGGTCCTGATGTAATCTTCGATCGCATACAGCAGCGCGCCAGGCCCATATTTTTCAGCGAGAGCCAATAGCCGCCGTTCTCCGGCACGCATGGAGGCAACACCTGCCCAAAAGTCGCCTACCGTTATATCTGGCACACGGCTGTTGATCGCCAAAATATCAATCACCGCCTGGTTAGTTTCGTTTTTGTCTATCACCTTGATGCAGGGAAGCTGAAGTCCCTCTTGATATATTTCGGTTGCGTCCGGACTGATGCTGCCCGGAAAACAGCCACCAACATCTACCCAGTGAGCTTTATTGGCGAGCCAAGCCAATATTTTGCCTTCCACGAATACCGGTAAAATCAAAACCACATCGTTCAAATGACTGACGCCGCCGTGATGCGGGATATTGGTCATGAAGATATCACCGGGAAACACTTCCGTTTCAGGATCAAATTTTTCCATGACAGACCGAACCCCCGGCTCCAACATACCAATAAACCCCGGTATTCCAGACCCAGAACTTGCTAAATTTCCGTTTGCATCCATCATGGCCACACCGAAATCTAACACCTCATAAATAATCGAGCTCATTGCCGTTTTTCGCATAGTGGCAAACATTTCATCGGTGATAGCCGTCAGGGAACTCTGGATAATTTCGGTCGTGATTGGATCAATCGGCGTTGCTGTTTGATTAATCATGATAAGCCCCCCGTGGTATCAATGTGCAAGTTGCCATACTCATCCACTTTCAACGTGTGGGCCGGGAAAACGACTATTGTGCTACCCGACTCTTCGACAACCGCCGGTCCACTCAGGAAAGTGCCAGGAGCTAATTTTTCTCTTTGGTAGATTGTAGTTTCATGAACCCCGTATTCATCAAAATCCACACCTCGAACTTCCTTGATCGCAGCCTTGAGGGGCCCAAACACAGACGCATCCAGTTTTCCAATCTCGGGTCGATCAACCTTGGCGAATGCAGTGACTTTGCAGCTGACAAGTTCCACGTTGTTTTTAAGGCGGTATGTATATTTGCGTTCGTAGGCGTCATTAAAGCTATCAATCAAATCTTTAATCGCTGTACCATCAATGCCACCAAGCGGAGCCAGAACTTGAACAGTATGTTCTTGGCCTTCGTAGCGAAGCTCAAGCATTTGCTCAAAATACACATCTTCGAAGTCTATGGATTCGGATGTGTAAGCTTCCACAGCTTCAGCCCGAATATTTTCAAATGCCTTGGAAATCTGCGCTGCATTAGATGGTTCAAGCGCCAAAGGTAAAGTCAGTGCATAGTCGCGCCGCAAATCGGACATTAACATTCCCCAAGCAGAAAATACTGCTGCGTGGGCCGGAATTATCACTTTGGGAATATTCAATTCCTGAGCCAATGCAGCGGCATGCATTGCGCCCCCGCCACCAAAAGCAATCATGGTAAAATCTCTTGGGTCATAGCCACGGTTTATCGATACCAATTTAAGTGCGTTACCCATATTATGATTAGCGATGCGGATAACACCGCGTGCAGCATCTGTGGCCGAGATATCGAGCTGACTGCCTAATTTTTCGAATGCCAACTTTACAGCAGAAACATCTGCCTTGATCTCTCCTCCAATAAAATAGTTGGGGTTAATCCTGCCCAACATAATATTTGCGTCGGTGGTAGTGGGTTCTGTACCGCCCTTTCCATAAGCAACCGGCCCGGGCATAGCGCCTGCACTTTGCGGCCCCACATGCATTTTGTCGAACTCGTCAACCCATCCAATCGAGCCACCGCCATTGCCAATTTCAACAATATCGACGACTGGTGTCATTATTGGATAGCCCGCAGAGCGAGCATCTTTTTCGATCATATATTGATTGGTAAGACTAACTCGCCCTCCATCAATCAACGAACATTTTGCCGTTGTGCCACCAATATCGAAAGCAATGATGTCATTGATACCCAGCATCTTTCCTAAAGCTGCGGCTCCCAAAACACCGCTTGCCGGACCGGATTCCACGATTGAAATTGGCACTTCTTTAGCCGAAGAAACTGTATCGATCCCGCCATTTGACTGCATGACGTAAAAGGACCCCGTAAATCCACCGCGCTGCAGGGCGTTCTCCATTTCACTGAGATACGCACTCGCTATTGGCTTAACATAAGCACATAAAGCGGCAGTGTTGGTTCTCTCATACTCGCGCCACTCTCGCGATATCTGATGAGATGCCACCATGGTAACATCAGGCGACAACCGTTTGATCTCATCACAAAGCTGTTGTTCGTGCGCGGTGTTGGCGTAGGAATGCAACAGACAAACTGCAATTGCTTCAACCCCTTCGGCCTTGAAGTCCTGCAAAATAGGCTCAATTTCTTCAATCGCTAACGGTGTTACTACTTCGCCGCGATGGGTTAGCCGCTCGGTAACTTCACGCCGAAGATAGCGGGGCACAAATGCCTCTGGCTTTTGGTAGCGTAAATTAAAGAAATCCGGTCTGTTACCCCGAGCAATTTCAAGAATATCTCTGAATCCTTGCGTGGTTATCAAGCCTGTTTTCACGCCTTTGCGTTCTGTCAAAGCGTTGATGACCACCGTAGATCCGTGCGCAAAAAAAGACAGGTCCTTCGCAGAGACACCTGCAACATCAAGGCTGGTCATAACACCAGCCTGGAATTCATCTGGCGTGGTGTGGGTTTTCACCGCTTTCATATCGGCGATTTGTCCGGTTTCTTCATCAACCGCAAAATAAACTAAATCAGTGAATGTTCCACCAATGTCGCTGGCCGCTCTAATGTTAGCCATCATAAACCGCCTTAAGAGGGCTGTAGCGGCTTGCCTGTGCATCGATCATATCATTCGGCATTGCGATATGACTCCCGTGCGAAATTTTCACTTACATAATGGTTCTTAATGTCCTTTGCTACGTGATCAGTGTCCCGCGCCTTTGGGTCGCCGTGTCCACCACCACCACCGGTTTTAGTCATAATAATTGTACCCGCTTTAAGCGGCATTGCGTTGGTCTTCATAAGCGATAGCTCAGTATTATCAGGGCACGTAACTCTAACCTCTGGCGCTTTACCGGCACTTCCACCTTCAAGCCCCCAAGCTGTTGTGTTTGACCTTTCAAACCAAAGGGACATGCTGGCATCATTGGTTAGGTGATATTCCCTGTAGCTGCCATTGCCCCCTCTATGCTTGCCGGGGCCGCCGCTATCTTCCCGAATGCCATATTTCATTATTCGAACCGGATAACGGTGCTCATACACTTCAATGGGATAGTCTCTGAAACTGCCGTTTACATTGTTGATCAAGCAGTCCTGTCCATCACCTTCTGACCATGCGCCCCAACCACCGGTGTTGGCTTCGATTGAGACAAACAACTCGTCATCTTTCGTTTTATCGTAGCCACTTAAGATCAAAACCATTGAATCGCCGTAATGCGCGGCAGCAACAGCGTCCGGCATAACTGGCGACAAGGCCTTAACAAACAAGTCAATCAACAAGCCCAGGGAAGAGAAGTACCATGAGCACGCGGCGGGTTCCTGCGCGTTGAAAATTGAGTTTTTCGGCGCCATGACATCAAGTGACGTGAATGTGCCCCCATCAACCGGGCGTCGCGGATTGATCAGCAATTTGAACGCTACGCGTGTTGCGGAAATGGTCTGAGTTTCGCCGCAATTTACCGCACCCCGTGTCTGCTCCGAAGAACCCGTCAGATCGACGGTCATCCTGTCGCCGCGCACATCAATGGTAAGCTTCACAGGAACAGGGTCTTCAGTAAGCCCGTCGTTGTCCAAGGCACCCTCAGCTTTGTATACGCCGTCCGGGATTGCCCGAATAGTTTCTCGCTCCATTTCTGCAGATTGTCTGAAAATGTCGGTGCGAGACGCCAGCACGGTTTCTAATCCGAACCGGTCCAACAGTGAACTGAAGCGTTGCTCGCCGGTTTTTCCCGCCGCGATTTGGGCGTGTAGGTCACCGAGCAACGCATCACCAAATCGGCTGTTCCGTTTCAGAAATGTAAGAATTTCTTCCTGAGGTTTTCCGCCCACATAGGCCTTGGTCGGGGCCCACCGCATTCCCTCTTGGTAAATTTCATGAGAATCTGTTGATTGACCGGCATCTTTTGCACCGACATCCAACCAATGCGCTCTGGAAGTTGCGAAACCAACCCGTTTTCCCTTCCAGAATATGGGGACAATTACTGTGACATCGTTGAGATGGGTTCCGGCAATATACGAATCGTTCAAAAAGACCACGTCACCTTCCTGAAAATAGTCCCACCCGCGCATTTCGGCGACGATCTGCACGCATAATGAAAGATTCCCCAAAAACAGAGGAAGCCCCAAAGACTGCCCCAAAACTTCACCGTCCTCATCCAACAATGCTACTGCGCAGTCTTTTCCTTCATAAATGATAGGCGTGTATGCGCTCCTTATCAGCGCTGCATTCATGTCCTCAGCAATAGAGTTAAAAGCGTTGCGGATAATCTCGGTGGTAATTGGGTTGGCCTGTTCTTTAGTCATGACGAAGCCTTCGCTTGAATGATTACATTGCCGATTGGGTCCAGTTTAAACCCATACCCCGGCGGGATTATGGTGGTGGCGCTCGCTTCTTCGATCACAGCTGGGCTGGTAAAAAGCTGGCCAGCTGTCATCAAGTCAAGTTTCAAGATCGGCGTTTTGTGTGTTTCGCCGTTAAAGATAATGTCCCGGTGATCTACTATCGACATTTCATCTCGTGTAATGGCAATACTTTTGGATGGTGACCGCTTCAGCTGTCCTATCGCCGCCACTCGAAGATTGATAAATTCAACTGGTGAATCGTCAAGGGCGTGGCCGTACCTCGCTTTATACAATGTGTGAAAACTGTCGACTGTCATCTCGATATCGACATCGTCGGATACAGGAACATTGATTGTATATTCTTGCCCCACGTAACGAAGGTCGACCGAAAAATCGAACTTCATATTGTCGTTAGCCACATTCTCTTCAGCAAGTACAGTCGCGCCATCAGCGCGCATTTCACCGAAGTGCCCCGCCACAACAGAATGGTCTATGTCATCGGACAGCGCATAATAGCTTACATTGAGATCGTGTCTGATATCGCTTTGCAGCATACCCCAGGCAGAGAAGGTCCCTGGGAACTGCGGAATGATTATCTCTTCGATATCCAGCTCACGCGCCAGCTCAACCGCATGCATTGGTCCCGCACCACCAAAAGCGACCAAAGTGAAATCACGCGGGTCAATGCCGCGGCCAACAGTGATTGTTCGCATCGCGTCTGCCATCTTGGCGTTGCCGATAGATATCATCCCCTCGGCAAGCTCAATGTCAGAAAGTCCTATCTCAGAGGCCAGATTCTTAAAGGCAGTAGCCGTGGCAGGAATATCCAAAGACATTTCACCGTTCAGGAGCGAGCCTTCACCGAGACGACCTAGAAAAAGATTAGCGTCTGTAATTGTTGGTTGCGCTCCGCCCCTGCCATAACAAACCGGACCAGGTTGAGAGCCTGCGCTTTGGGGGCCAACCCTCAATCCGCCGTTTTCTATCCAGGCCAGAGAACCGCCTCCTGCTCCAACGGTTTCAATATTGATGATAGACATCAAGAGCGGCAAGCCCTGTAGGACGGTTTCGCTGGACAGCTCTGCCTGACCGTCAACAACAAGGCTAAGATCAAAAGATGTGCCGCCCATATCGACGCAGAGAAGGTTCTTGATGCCAGTTGATTTGGAAAGTTCAACACCGCCAATGCTGCCACCAACCGGGCCGGACATTAATGTTGTAATCGGGTGTCTGCTTGCGTATGCGTCTGTCATCACGCCGCCGTTGGAACGCATGACATGGACGGTTTCATTCATGCTCACATCGGTCAATTCCCGCTTGAGGGTAGAAAGGTACAACTCCACCACCGGCGCAACATAGGCGTCCATCACTGTGGACGACGCTCGCTCCACTTCTCGCCATTCTGGCGCCACCTGATGCGACAAAGAAATTGAAACGCCAGGCAATGCAGCGGCCAAAATATCGCCGACGCGTTTTTCATGCTCCGGATTGGAATAAGCATGCAAAAGACAAACCGCGATCGCAGGGATGTTCTCAGCCTTCACTTTCTCGATGATGGGCAGAAGCGAGCTTTCATCAAGCGGCGTAACTTCAGAGCCATCCCAACTCAACCGTTCGGTAACTTCGTGGACATCGCAGCGCGGCACCAACTGGTCTGGCTTACGGTAATGCAGTTTATACAGCTCTTCCCGGTGCCCTCGCGCAATCGTATAGGTATCACTGATTCCGCTGGTCATCAGAAGTAAAACTCTGGCCCCGCGCCGCTCTAAAAAAGCGTTCAATCCAACAGTTGTTCCGTGAACAAAGAAGTCAATGTCCGCCGCATCCTCAACCAGTTGTTCCACGCCATTTAAAACACCGCGAGCAGGATTTTCCGGTGTTGTCGGAACTTTCCCGATCTTCATTTCACCGGTATCTTGGTCTTCAATTACGAAGTCGGTGAAAGTGCCACCTATGTCAGCTGAGATGCGATATTTTGCCATGGTCGAAGCTCTTTTGTTTGCTTAAATTGATAGTGACTAAATCGACGCTGCGGGACGTACTCATGTAATCTGGCCGCACCAAACCGGTCGGAATGTCCGCCTGAGCGACCCCGACGACTCTTTATTGACAGTCACGAAGTAGAAGAAAGCACCGCGCAGAAACAACTTTCCCACGCGGCGCTTAGCTCTAAAAATTGTACCGGAAATCCACCCGCCACACGTCGGGCTGACCAGCATGGGCAAAGCCACCCAATACCCATTCCGAATTGTAGACCTCGTCAAAAAGGTTGGATACGGAGCCGATCAATGACCATGCACCGTCATTGTCTTCGATACCCAATCTAACATTCACAAGGTCAATGGCAGACCGCGCGGTTGTGTTTTCGGGATCCCAAAACTGGCTACCACGATGCTCATAATCTACGCGCATAAACATACCGAGGTTTTTGGTAATTTCCTTGCGGTATTGCCCGCCTATGTTGATAGCAGAATCAGGAACATAGGGCGCGTCATTGCCAACCGCCCCAGGGTTTACGGCATATGCATCGACCTCGCTGCTTGAAATCGCAAGACCTGCATAAAAATCAAAATTCGGCGTAACACGGGCGTTCAGTTCCAGCTCGCCGCCTTGAATGGTGACTTCATCAATTGGTACCAAAACCTGAGCACTAACCGCACCAATGAAAACAAAGTAAGGCGCATTGGTTACTTCCGTGTGATACAGCGCACCGTTAAGCGACACCCTGTTGTCCAGGAATTGCGCTTTAAAGCCTGCCTCATATGTTTCAGTGCTTTCCTTGCCCAGCAAATCAGACACACCAGCAACGCCCGCACCAGCGGCCACCGCGCCCACACCGTTCTGGTTAAATTGGCCGCTTCTGAAACCCTGCCCCCAAGAGGCGTATACTGAGAAGTCATCATTCACCAAATATCGCAGACTAACTTTGGGCTGAAACTTGCTGAAATTAGCTTCATTAACAGCACCAGGCGAGCCAACCGGCGTGATGAGTGCACCATCCGCATAGGTGCCCTGCAGAGGAGAAACCGTCTGGTTCCGCTCATCTTTGTCGTAGCGCCCAGCAAATGATAGCTCGAGATTTTCGGCGAGATCGTAATCAAGCGCAAAGAAGAAAGCGTAGGCAGTATTGTCGTTGTCATCCGCGATGAACGAGGTCAGTGGATTGGTAGAGAATGTAATCGGCTCGCGTTCAATCCGGTCAAGACCCTGACCCAAATCATTGGAAATAGACGACGAGATAAACCGGTCGGTTAGCAAAAGGTAGGCACCCGCCATCCACCTCAAACGCTGATCGCTGTTTGATGTAAACCTAATTTCCTGGCTAAAGGCGTCGATATCGAAATACTGCGACTGAATTCCATCAAAAAACGGAAAAGCACCAAAAGTTACGCTGGTTGCCGCCGTATAGGGGAATTGGTCGCTGCCGGTGCTTTGTTCAATGCTGTCATAGCTTGTGACAGACGAGAAGCTTCCCCAGTCCGCTTCGTAATTCAACCGAAGTGAAAACTGGTTCAAATCACGATCATCCAGACCTAGGTTATTGGCGGAAAAATTTCGCTCCACGAGGTCCGCATCAGCGATTGAAAAATCAAAACCGGGAAGACCCGTGACAGGATCAACAACAGCCGGTTGATAGGAGAAATTTAGCGATCCGGCATCTGTACGAACAATGTTGAAACGAGCATCGGCGGTAAGGTTTTCCGTTGGCGTCCAGCGCAAATGTCCGCGCACGGTGACATCTTCAAAATAATCTACCTCGTCATCCAGTACGAAGTTGTTAAATATTCCGTCCCGGTTGGTGTAACTGCCCGACAAGCGATATGATAGTTTGTCATCGACCAACGGGCCTGAAATTGATGCCTCAAAATTACGTTCCTCGCCGCGGCCAATTCCGGCTCTTACATAACCTTCAAATTCTTCCGCCGGTCCAACAGTATTGATAATGATGGCACCACCGGTCGCATTGCGGCCATACCGCGCGCCCTGGGGACCTCTCAAGACCTGAATATTTTCAACATCGAAAAGCGTCTGGTCAAAGGTGCGAGAGTTGATCTGCAACACACCATCGACAATGACAGCTACAGGTGGCTCACCGTTTCGAGTTTGCGACATGCCGCGAATAGTAATGAAATTTGTGCCCGCATCCTGCGAGTTGGCAATGGTGATACCAGACATGATGCCAATGAAGTCATCAACCCGGTTAACTCTGGCGTCTTCAATTGTCTGCTTGCCCAGAACCGTAACCGATAGAGGGGCAGCCTGCAGCGTCTCTTCCCGGCCACGAGCAGTGACGATAATCTCTTCCAGCGAGAACGAATCCTGGTCATCGTCCTGCGCTGATACCCCATAGGTCATTGGAGCGAGGCAAGCTAAGATAGCCAGATGCGACGTGATACCCTTGATATTCATGTTTCCCTCCCAGGAGCACTTATTTTTTAAATTTGTGCTTAAATAGTGACCGCAGCCTAGCAACCCTGCAACAGCGCATTAGAGTAGTTTGGCATGTATTTTGGGTGGTGCCGAAAAGGCACATACCTACCCAAATGGGTGGGTGACCCCCAATAGTTATCAGCACACTTTCGCTGCAATGATTCGGATTTTGTTGCTGAGGAATTCGTTTTCTTCCGCCTTTAGAAACATGGTTTCAACAACTTTATGGCCCCTTGTTACGGTACCGAAAACCGCAAAGCCCTGACCGTCGGGGTGTCTGTGGCCGCCGTAATCCAAGTCGGGTTCATCACGCATAACAATGAAGAAACTGCCGTATGTTTCGCCAACCTCGTATCTCGCCGTGGATACAGCCCATTTTTTATGTGCCAGCCCTGTTTCATTGGTCGGCTCATGTTTAACCGGCGGCAAGACCGATGGGTCATCGTCGGTGCGCCCCCCCTGAACAACATGTATGGGCACAGCTGGATTGTAGCTGTTATTTGCGGTTGTAACGATCCGAAAAAACGACGTCTCGTCAAGCGCACCTAGACTGGCTAACTTCCGAAAGTATTCAGACGTTGAAGGGGCATTGGCACAATCAAGTGCAATCTCAATCGTGCCGATGGTTGTCTCAATTTTCAGTAAACTGTTTGTTGCTGACATTCGGCCGCCTTCCCTGCTGTTAATACATCAGCTTACATAGAAAAGAGACAAGTGATAGCTGCCCAAAAGGGTAGGTTGGCGCGGGTTAACAGGTTAGACGATCTAGAGGAGGAATATTTGCCCATTAGCAAATGTATACGGCGAAAACGGTTTTCTATATCAAACCCATATGTTTGGCTTCAAACACAGCTTCACCTCGTCGACTAACAGACAATTTTGTATATATGTTTTTCAAGTGAAATTTCACCGTATTATCTGTCAGGTCCAATTTGATCGCAATTTCTTTATTAGAAAGCCCGTGTGCTAAATGCGTAAGCACCTGCCGCTCGCGCAGACTTAAAATATTAGGACCGTTCACATTTTGACGCTCGAACTGACCTGACAAAAATTTATCAACAAATACCCGTTTTGTACTACCTTCAGTCAAATTCATATCGTCTCGCATTGAGTAAAGCGCACTCTTTAGAGATGGATTGAATTTGAAAGGCCAGAAAAACTCAAACCCTGCACATAGCTCAACCAGTTCTGCCAACGCCTCTAGGCTTTTGGTCTCATCGCCCCTACGGAGATAAAAATCGCAAAGCTCCGCCACGATCCGAACATTGTGAAAATGAGCGCCAGCCGCTTTTGATTTCAAAGATACGTCTTTCAAAGCAGCTTCAATTACTGCGTCATCATCCATTTCAAGACTTGAACGCTTTATCGCACTGACGACATGACCCTGCCAATTTTTTGGCCACTTGTTATCGGCCTCATATTCCTTGATTTTATGAACAATGGACCGCGAATTATGATCATGGCCAACATTGAATTCAGCTTCACACTTTAACGCCAGACAACTTTGTTTAAGCCGGCCCAAAGCCCTAATCGCCGCGACACTTTCATATCTTTCGATAATAGCGTAAGCGGTTGCCCAATCAGAATTGGCTGCTGCAAGGTGGTATCCGGCATCCAGGCCGATCAGGTAAATTTCTGTCCAGCCATCGTGTTCCTCAAGGTCAGCAAGTGATGCAACAAACCCCTTCAGGTCACTCTGGTCAGCACGGCCGGACCAAACCATGATGGCAAATTTTAACGTGCTCGCGATATATTTCAGGCCGCTGTCCGCACCAAAATTATTCTCAGCAAGCTCAAACGCCAACTTGATATGCACATCAGCATTCTCAAAGTCACACTTATACAAGGCGGCGACACAAGCATGAACGTAACAATAGTTAAGCCCAAGTATGGAACGACCTTGCCGCATCAACATCGATGCATCTGCTAGGCCGCGGTCGACTCTCTCCAACTGAGCGTTGGCAAATAAGCTATTTATTTCCATGCACTTAAGCGTTCCAAGAGACAATGAATCGATATTGGGAAGCGCACTTTTTACTTCATCGACAAATGTATCAACAGTGCCCGCCTCAAGAACTATATCCTGATAAATGCCAAGCAACTGACCACAACCAACTGGTCTTGCAGCCACGCAGCATCCTCGCAAGCTCTGTTGGACCAGGAGGTTGCATCATACATAAAGCGACCCTGTTGGAGATCACCGTCCTTGCAGTGCAAATAAGTTCGGGCCAGGGCAACCCGCGGATAGTTTTGCAACTCGTTTTCTGGGATAAAACGCAATAATTTGCGCATAAAACCAATGCCTTGTGTCAGGATAATTTTCCAGCCGCCAGCATCTAAAACAATGTCTGCGCAACGGTCATAATCTTTCACGCGTGCGGCATAACTGGTTGCTTCGATGGGTTGGCCATTGGCCAAATGCCACTCGCTTGCCCGGACACAAAGGTCGCTAACGATTGTTGGATCGCTTTTCTTCAGCGACTCGTAAAGATACTCCGCAAACAGATGATGGTATCGATACCAACTGCCTTCCCGGTCCATCGGGATGATAAAAGCCGTCAACGATGTAAGGCGACCCATCAACATCCATGCATCTTCTTTCTCGAGAACATGATTGACGAGGCTTTCGTTGAAACGCTCAAAAACCGACGTATAAAGCAGGAACTTTTTGGTCTCTTCGTCCAGCGCATCCACCACCTGTTCGGTGAGGTAAGAAGCGATGAAATTATTTGAGTTACCGGGCTTGGACGCGGAGAAAGAACCCAGATTGCCGCCATCTAATTTGGCCAACTGAACCGCGACCGGCCACCCTTCAGTTTTTTCATACAATGAACCAAAGTCGTTGTCCGTAATGTCCGAGGCAATTGCCTCTTTCGCCTCGCTCTTGGTAAGCCGTAGGTTGTCTGTTCCCAACTCAACCGCCAAACCCGACGCAATTAGGGTTGCACAATCAATATCGGGAACAGTTCGGCTATTTATCAAAATCGAAAATGACCGCGGTGTTTCCTTGATAAGCTGTTTTATCAGACTGTCAATTTGAGGAGAGCGCACCCGGTGGTAATCATCAAGTATTAACACGCATTTTACATCAGCCATTTCGATCTCTGAAATCAAACGCCGAATAACAACACGTTCAGAGGTGTCAGAAAAACCGTTTTTTGCGCCAATAACCATTTCTTCCATATCAATGCCAGCATTAGCCAATGACAAAGTTATGTAGGAAAGGAACTGGCGACCTTCAAAGTCGTTTTCGTCAAGTGAGACCCACGGGCACGACACGCCGTTTTTGACTTGTGTCTCTCGCCACTGGCTTACAAGGGTCGACTTTCCGAAGCCCGCGGGCGCGACAACAAGGATGAGTTTGTTTGACAATGCATCAGTCAGAGTTTCAATCAGGCGCTGACGATCGACAAGCTTGATATTGGGCCGCTCAGGCTCAATTTTTGAGGCGATAAACCAGTTACCGAGATAGCTGACATCTTGCATATTTACGGTTCTTCATCTGAAAATTTAGAAAACTCTATAGTCAAAATAACTTTTCAAGCAACCGCTAGTTAATTCCATAAGTGAATTAAAACCGAGCTGCCTGATGCCCAACAATCTTATTGTCCTTTCTAAATTGCTGCCAAAACGATCATGGCATCGAGGCCGGTTTATTTGTAGGGCTGGTCTCCCCACTGCACCGATTTCGCAAACATTCCGCTGCGATTATAGCACCAATATTTGCTAGCCTTTTTACCCGTCCCACCCGGCGGGATAGTAATCCACCGGGCAAAGGGGCTCGTGGACCTAGACCGAGGGAAAACGCGGCATACACCCACTCTTTTGGGTGGGCCAAGGGTCAATTACCTACCCTTATTAGATGTTGCTTTTGAGCGCATCCAGTGCGTAAGTCCGTGGTGTTTTTGAAAGCAAATGTGATTACTTCACGTGGAAAAATAGCTTTCTAAACACAGATCTTTAGGGAGCAGAAAATGAAAACAACAGCATTGCAATTTCATGAAACCAACGGGGTAGATTCGCTGCGGATCGAGGAAATTGATCGACCCAAACCTGGGCCAGACGAAGTTTTAATCGACATAAAAGCCTTTGCGTTAAATCGTGCGGACATCCTGTATTTGGAAGATAATCATTATTCTGTCGCATCCCTTCCCTCAGGACTAGGCTCCGAAGCAGCCGGTGTTATTGAGGAGGTCGGAGCAGGTGTCCAAGGGTTCAAAGTAGGGGACAGAGTGTGCACGCTTCCGCACGCCAACACTAAATACGGTGTTCATGCACAACACGCTATTTTTAGTGCGGATTACATCGCCCACTGGTCAGACCGATTGTCGAAGGAAGAGGCAACGTCTACCTGGATGGAAATGCTCACTGCCTACTATCCGCTTATTGAAACCGCAAAGCTGACGAGCACTGATTTCGTATTGATACCGGCTGCAAGTTCAAGTGCGGGGCTTGGCGCCATTGCTTTGGCAAAAGACGTCGGCGCAACCGTCATTGCCACAACACGAACCAGTAAGAAAGCGGCTGAAATTTTTGCCAGTGGCGCAGACTATGTTGTTGCGACCGATGAAGAAGATCTCACCGCTCGTATTCTGGAAGCAACGGGCGGAGCTGGTGTTCGCGTTGTATACGATCCCATCGGAGGCGATTTTGTCGATGAATATGTTGAAGCACTTGGAGAAAATGCACTTGTGTTTATATACGGTGTGTTACGCGGCATGCACGCTCACGTTGATATCGTAAAGATGGTCCGCAAAGCTGCAACCGTTATCCCCTATTCGTTGTTCAATCACATGCGTCATGACGATCAACGGGCACGCGGGGTCAACTACGTTCTGGAACGCCAGGAAAAAGGCCTTTTGATACCTAAAGTCGACCGCGTTTTCAGGTTTGACAAGGCGATTGATGCATACCGTTACATGCTTGAGGGAAACCAGGTTGGTAAAATTGTAGTATCAACAGATGAGCTATAACGATATCCCGCAGTGTCTAAAGTGCTGATCACCATGAGCAGTGTTGAATCAGTATTCTGTTCCGCGGCAGTGAACTGAACAAGCGCTTCCAAATTTTGAGACAATCGAGTTAATTTGATCCCACTATCCCATGTAGAACTTGTGAGGCAAGCCTATGTTGAATGTCAGGCTTGAATACGCGGTCAAAACAGGCAGCAAACACCGCAACATCGACGGAGAAACACATATAACGCAAGCACGTCCCCCAATAGCATCTCGTTAATCGTCGGGTACACATACCTTCAGTTGATGCAGCTAGTTATCGTACTAGCTCATAAACTTGACGTAATGCTTAGGTTATATGTATATCAGCAAATTGCGTTGCACGCCGTCAGCGTTGATGAGGTCTACACGTTTCCTCACGATGCTATAACTCTCTGCTTTTGCCACCAAATCATGGGTATATTTGCCGGCGAAATGGGTGGTTTCTTCCCTGTAGTATAGCTGAGCATGAAATGTTGAACATACTCGTATTGCACCGCCATTAGGCTGGGTTTTCGGAAGGTGAATATTTCCAATAATCCGCGACCCACGTATGGGGTAATCCATAGAGGGCGACAGCGCATGCCCCAGATTTCGACGTCTGATATCCATCAAAAGCTGGTCCTCATACAGGATAGAAATTTCTGTTAAAGGGCAAGTCTGTGCCGGGCTCGCAGGCATCCAATAGACACCGTCTTCGCTATAAAGGCTCATCCAGTCATCCAGACGAGCTTCATCAAGACAAAGAGCTTCTTCATATAGGAAGCCTTCGATACGATGCTTATCTTCGATAGTTAGTGGCATCAGGTCATGCATCGGATGTCCCCGTATTCATATATTTTGCCCAAACCCGGTATTGATTGCGAAACGAGAGGTCGGAAGTGCCGAACGACTGGGCGCCCTTGCTTTGCGTGGCCTTAGAATCAGCGCTTAGCCCCCGGCGCATATCTACCCATTTAGACGAATGCGACTGCAACCCCTCATGCATCCGGCGATAACAGTCCCAATCGTCGGGCCCGACCATAGATGCATTTGAATTGATAAGACGGGAGTATAATATCGTTCGTTTAAGCATCTCATCTGGCGCGCCTTTCAGCCGAAAATGCCATGTTTCAATAATTGTTTTATCCACAGACACGGGACGTACAACGCGCATCGCCTGAATGGCATCCTTGAGCGTGAAAGAAGGATATATGATGGTGTTATGGCGGTTTTGTGAGAGGATTTCTTTAGTTTTAGTGTCGCCGTATGCTGCCTCCATCGCATCCATATAGTCAGGAATATCGCTGTACCCGGTATGAATAGACGATTGGCCACCCATATAGCTGTGGCCGTATTTAAGCGCGGTTACTTTCATCTCATCGAAGAATTTGTAGCTGGACCCGAATGGAAAGATTATCTCGGCTTCTTTTGGATAAACAGTCCCTTCCGGCTGATCAGCCAGATAGCTTTTGGCAGCCTGACCGACCGATGCATGTGCCACCATTGGGTGCATTGCATCATTCAGGTTTTCCACGAACATTTTCCAGTTACAGTCATGTTCATAGCGCAGTGGGCTGCAAACAATTTCTATCTCGCCTTCCGGTGCCCGGTCAGCAACATTGTTGATCGTAGCTATGGCATCACCCAGAAACTCTTCGATCGACGGCCCCTCCGGTGACAAACTGGCAAAAACAAAGCCACGTACATTTGCCACTCTTGCAAGCGGCGTCATGGAGAATTGCGGGTCTTTGATATCGAAATCGGTATTTTCATAACCATGCCTGTTCGGCACACCGCGCAGTGCGCCGTCCAACTTGTAAGACCACCCGTGATAGGGGCAGCGAAAGCCAGCCACATTACCGCATTTCTTACCCGCGACCTTGGCCCCTTTGTGCCCGCAACGATTGTGCAATACATGCACCTGGCCGTCCTTCGCGCGCACCATCACCACCGGCGATCTACCAATATCGGTGGTATAGAAATCCCCGGCGTGCGGCACCTGGCTGTCATGCCCAATAAATATCCAGGCTTTCGCCCAAATATTCTGCATTTCGAGCTCGAATATTTCAGGATCCAGATAAACAGATTTATCGATCCGGTTTTCTTGAATCAAATCACTGATTTCGAATGAGACCATCTTTTATCTCCCGTTATAACTGCAGGCCGCCAATACTGCTGCCGCCACAGACAAAAAGTGTCTGACCGGTTATCCATCCTGCTTGTGGGCATAGAAAAAACTTCACCGCATGCGACACATCGGCGGACTGGCCAAGCCGCCGCATCGGCAATGACAGGGCCAGTTCTTTCGCCTTGTCACTTTCTTCAGGAATGACGTCGGTGAACATATCGGTAACGACCGGGCCAGGGGCGACGGTGTTCGCTGTAATGCCGTGCGGCCCGAGCTCCAGCGCCCAGGTCTTGGTGATGGCTGCAATTGCTGCTTTTGTGCCCGAGTAAGCAGTGCGGGTGGCAAGTCCCACCATGGCGCGTGAACCCATATTGACAATGCGCCCAAAGCCCTCATTTTTCATCGCAGGCAAGCAATGTTGCACCAATGTAACTGCAGCACCGATATGCAAATTGGTTAGTGCAGTGATATCTTCATGAGACACAGCCTCTATGGGCGCGGCCCGGATTACACCTGCATTATGGACAATGTTACAAACATCAAATGACGAAGCGATTGTTTTTGCCACGGCATCTGTCTCTGCAGGGTCAGTCAGGTCAGCCTCAAAAGACGTGAGCCTAGTGTCATCGATGGGCGATTTCCTGCGTGCCAAAGAAATCACCTGATATCCGTCTTTCAGTAGGTCCGTGCATATTTGCAAACCAATACCTGCGCTTCCACCGGTTACTACTGCGGTTTTTCTGGCGTTGGTCATGGTTGTTCCTTCACCGCCGTTAAAAGGTTGCCAAAGGGCCAGATGCGGCGATCAACACTCACTGCCGCTCCAGCCTGAATGCTATCGTCCGTAGCTAAAGTGAAAACAACGCATCCTGTTCCCATATCCACCGAGGCCACTGTAAGCGGCAAAATGGGTTTGATTTCATCTTCAAAGCTGTGTTGAATTTGCGTTACCGCCATAATGTTGCCGCTGGCAGGCAAGTTAACCGGGGTCATGTTTTCCGAAAGACACCGGCGGCAAAACCCTTGCGGCGGATATGTAAGCGCGCAGCAATCACTGCATTCTTCGGGGCAGGGTGTATTAACGGTCTTCATAGCGATTCCTGAGCTGCAAGGATTGTTGCGCATGTGGCAAGGCAGCGATCGTAAACAACCATGCCGTAACCGCTAACAAGAGCATGTCGTACATTGGCACGCTGCCAGGCACCCGCTTGGCCGGTCAGTTGTCGAATGGCTTCTACCAACCCTAAATAACCGCCAGCGGCGCCAGCCTGCCCACAAGACAATTGGCCACCCGATGTGTTGTGCTTTTGTTGCCAGTGCGTGGATGTCGCCAGTTGCGAAGCGCCTTTGCCAGAAGGCAGGAAACCTAATTCTTCAAGCTGCAAAATGGATACTGCTGGGTAGTCATCATATGTCTGAATAATATCAATATCGTCGGGGCCCAAGCCCGCGTTCGCAAACAATCTGTCTCGGCCTGTCGCCCAACCACCGCTGAGCGGGCTGGCCTCGTCGCCGTGCGTATTGTGTGCCTCGATACTGGAGAGGACCCGCGCATATGATAGGCCAAGTGCCTGTGCGCGTTCTTCAGACATCACCAAAAATGCTTCAGCGCCCGAAACCGGCATCACACAATCATACAAGCATAGCGGTTCCGCTATCATCCGCGAGGCCAGATACTCTTCTGGTGACAACGGCTCATTAAATACCGCGTGAGGCACCGTCTTTGCATTTTCGCGCTGGCCTGCACAGAGTGCTGCAAAATCCTCCCGTGTCGCGCCGGTTTCTTGCATATATTGCTTGGTTAGAAGGGCAAAAACACTCGTAGGTCCACCCGCTCCGTATGGATATACGCCGTCTCTGGATGCCACACTAAAATCGCGGACCAAATCTTGAAAACCTGTCTCGAGATTATTGTCCGCTGCGATGCATGCAACTATATCAGCGTCGCCGGCTGCCACAGCGCGCGCAGCACGGTTTAGAGCGATGCCACCACTTGCACCGCCCAAATTCACGTCTTGAAACCAGCGAAGTGAAAGTCCCAAACTGCGGGAAAGAGCAATGGCTGGGTCTGGATCCAACGAAAAACTGGAAACTGCCAAACCGTCCACATCATCCTTCTGCAAGCCCGATTGTGCTAAAAGCTCTTTCAAAGTTCGCGCATAAAGAAGTGGTGTCGCAGCGTCAGAAAAGCGCCCAAACATCAAACTAACGGGGGTGGTAACAGCAAGCCCTTGATATGTGTCGGAAGATGTCACAGTCAGCTTGCCTTTCGTCGTTTTTTCAGATGTCGAAAATCGTGCAAAGCCCCCGCCGCAAAGATGTCGCGTGCCAATGTTTTCAATGCCCCACGCTGCAATTTTTGCGAAGCAGTCAATGGTAACTCATCCAAAAAAACCACGTAGCCCGGTACTTTGAAATAGGCCAATTTGTCCAACGCGTAATGCACAACTTCTTCCGCCAGTCGCGTGCCGCCGCCGTGTTCGGCAACGATACAGGCCAGAACTTCCTCACCGCGTATATCATCAGGTACCGGCGTGACGCCCACAGCTTTAATCAACGACAATTCGCTGAGCATGGCTTCAACTTCAAGTGCAGAGATGTTTTCACCGCTACGCCTTATGATGCTTTTTTTCCGATCAATAAAATACAGGGACCGCTCGCGGTCCATTTGAACGATATCACCGGTATGGAACCAGCCATCCTGCCAGGCTTCGCTAGTCAGGTCAGGCTTGCCGTAATATCCGGCAAAAAAGCCCTTCTTGGGATCCCCTCCGGCGCGTCGCACCAGTAACTCACCACTTTCGCCGGAATCAACTGAGAGTCCGGCATCGTCAACAATCTTTAATTCCATCGTTGCTTCCGCTTTGCCGAAACAACATTTACCCACATGTCTTGGCTCATGGCTTGCGACCACCCACGCAGCTCCACCAACCTCGGTCATTGACCAGCCCTCGATCAGCGGAAACCCAAATCGTTCTTCAAAAATCCGATGATGTTTTGGATTGACGCCAGCACCAAACCCGAATTTGATCTGATGGTTCTGTTCCAGATTACTTTCAGGCATTTGCAGTAAAATGGCGGGCATAACCCCAAGGTAATGAACTATTGTTGCCTCGGTGGCGACAACGTCGGAAAGCCATGTTTTGGGGTGGAAGCGGTCAAGCTGAATGATACAGCCGGCAGTCATAATCATCGCCATTGTTGAGCATGCAAGTGCATTCATGTGAGCAAGCGGCAGTGGTGTCGCCAATCTTTCCTGGCCTTCGGTCAGCGAACATAGTCCACCAAGGTCAATGTAGGCCTGTCCGGCGGTTTCAAAATATTCATTTGTCAGCACACACCCTTTGGGTAGGCCGGTACTGCCAGACGTATAGAGCAGCGCACATTCGCCGACGAGTCCAACACAGGATCTACTTCTGACCATCAGGTTGCCTTCGCCAATCGGCCATACGTCGACATGGCCGTCAACTTTCAGCAACGCCGCATTGACGGCGTCGGCCAAGTCCGGAAAATAACTGATAAGCGCCACACCACTATCGCGGATTATATGCGCCATTTCTTCAGAGGAAAGTTCCTTGTTAAGCGGTACAATTGAGGCATCCAGCGAATTGAGAGCCAACCAATGCAGAAAGAAATCAGCACTATTTTCCAGAACGAGCCCAACACGTACACCGGCTGTGACACCGGTGTAGGTATATGTTGACTGCAGCGCACGAATTTCTATTTCGGCAGCGGCATAAGAGTAACTGCGCGCGGGTCGAGGCGTGTTTTCGCTGAGATAAGCCGGCACATGAAGAAATTCATGATTAGGCGACCGTCTTGCAGCCTTAAATACATAATCAACTGGACGGTTTGCCATTTTTCCACTCATTATTTCTCTTGGGGAGCGGCAAGAAGCATAGAAGAATTAGAAGTGGCGGGACAGCCAGAAAGCAGCTGAAATTCCTGAGTATTCCTCACCAGGCATGAGAAAAACTTAAGAAAATTGCACCCGCCATAGGTGCTATTTTTGCACAAATATCTCGCCGTTCTTCATTACAAATGAAACAGCCTTCACAGCCTCAATTTTCTCAAGCGGGCTAGAGCTAAAAGCAACAATATCGGCAAATTTTCCTGGCTCAAGCGTCCCGAAATCATCAGTCTTGCGTATAAGTTCTGCCCCGCGGACAGTGGCTGCCACCAACGCATCTTCGGGTGTCATCCCCACTTTGTTGACATACCAAATAAGTTCGTTTGCGTTATCACCGTGAGAAATGACCCCTGCATCGCTTCCTGCAGCAATTTTTACGCCCGCCTTGTAGGCGCCGCGAACTGCCTCCGGATGAGATGAAATTGCGTTTTCCATAACGTGACGCATCGCTGGATCCGTCGCCTTTTTATAGTCGCGAATGACATTGTCTTGTACCGCCACGGTCGGCACCATAAAGATACCGTTTTTGACATAAAGCTCGAAGGCCTCAGCGTCGGCAAAAGTGCTGTGTTCGACAGAATTGACTCCCAGGCGAAGTGCCTGTTTGATTCCCTCGATAGCATGGGCATGCGCGGCCACCGTTAGTTGTCGTGTTTTTGCCGTTTCAATAACCGCGCGCATTTCGTCGTCTAAAAATACCGGGCGGGCATCGCCGTGACCACAGGGCTGCGACCCACTGCATGTGGCGTAGATCTTGATCATATCGGCACCCATTTCGATTTGGCGTCTAACTGCCGCTCGGCAGCTTTCCACGCCAGAGCATGCGCCGCTATATTCATCATCAGCGCTTGCAGTGATGGTATGACCTCCGGCCAAAATGCGCGGCCCTAGGATACCACCTTTGTTAATTGCATCTCTTACGGCGAATACGGCATAACCGCGACCACCGGGATTTCGAACAGTGGTGTAACCGGCTTCCAGCGTTTTGCGGGCGTTTTCAATCGTTTCTAAAACGTCATACGCGGCTTCAGCATCCTTATTTCGAGACTGGGTCCAGTCGGGGCCGTTCAGGTCCAGGTGGACATGCATATCCATCAAGCCGGGCATGACAAAAGCACCCTTGAGATCTATTATCTCAAGCTTGTCTCCGTCCGGTACTGCAGGGGTTTGGTATCCTGCTTCAATGCGCTCAATCTTGTTGTTTTTTATAAGGACAGATTGTTCGGACTTAGCACCTGAACCAGGTACTGCAAGTAGCGTCCCGGCGTGAATAACTTTCCAGGCATCCGCCGCGCTGCCAGCAATTGAGCCGTATGCCAACGTGACGGCTAGAGCTGCAAATTTGATAAATATTTTCATCGTTATTCCCTGTCCTAGTTCAGTTCAACATCTGTTGTGAATGCAGGCTTTTCGTGTTGCGGAAAAAGCGGTAACTGCTTCAGTAAATATTCTACAGCTGTTTCGAGTTGCGGATCACGGCCTGCCATCATTGCTTCTGGATTGTTTTCGACTTCCATGTCGGGGCGAACCCCATTGGGTTCCGCCCATTTTGCACCGGTGGTGTAAACTCTCTGCGACGGAGCAGCGATACGCCCGCCGCTGACAAACGGCATACTCGCAGCCGGCCCAATTAAGCCGCCCCATGTTTTGGTTCCAATGAGAGGGCCAACTTTCGCAGCTTTGAAAAGCAACGGGAAGCCGTCGCCGCCAGAATAGCTCCAGCCGTTGATAAGCAGCGCTTTAGGGCCATAGTGGCTCAACTCTGGCAGCGGATAATCGCGGCCACCGCGGTTACTGAAATAGACCAGGGGCGGGCGGTTCAAAAGCTCAACTAGTCGGTCTCCAAGGGCGCCGCCGCTATTGAAACGCTCGTCGATCAATAGGCCGCTTTTGTTGAACTGCGACCGGTACTGACGCATCAGTTCATTTTGCCCGTTCAAGCTAGTGTCTGGCACATAAATATAGCCAAGCTTACCGTCTGAAAGCTCCTCGACTTTCTTCCTGTTATTTTCAATCCAGGCGAGCTCGCGCAGTTTTTTATCACGAGCCATGGTTTTGACAACAACGGTACGAGCGCCCTTCAAAGTGGGTTTGTCATTCACCAGAAGTTCGACTTTTTTCTCTGCAAGACCGTCGAGTGCGCGCCACGGCGTAACACTTGCGGTCAACTCTCTGCCATTTATGGCAAGAAGATAATCCCCTTGTGCAACACCAACCTCTGACGCCATCAGCGGTGAACGTTGGTCATCTCTGTGGGCGCCCGCGTCAATGATGCGGCTTATCTTGTACCGCCCGCGATCGTAGCTGTAATCAACGCCGAGCAAACCTGTGCCGCGATAGCTATAGCGCTTTCGTCGTGACGCCACGGCCCAAACGTGACCGCCCGCCAATTCACCAGCCATCTCACGTAAGAGAAAACTCATGTCATCGTCGGTGCGAACCATTGGCAATAGAACTTCATATTTCGCTTTAGCTGCGGTCCAGTCAGCCGAGTGAAGATTTGGATCATAAAAATAGTCGCGTTCAAAGCGCCATGCGTCTGCCAGTATCTGCCCGTTTTCGACCTGCCTGTCATAGTCAATCGCAAGCCCTGTGAGGTCGAGTGGTTTGCTTAGTTTCTGCGATGAAGCCACATCGATTACATAGAGATCAGCATTTTTGCGAACCAACATTTTCGAAGCAGTAACATCAAAGTTGCCTGAAACATCTGAGGTAATTTTACTTTCTTTTTCCTTCTTGGGGTCGAAAAAATATGCCGCCGTGTCCCGGCTTCCGGTACCTGATCTAGCATTACGGCTGTAGACAAGTTTATCGCCCGCTATCTTCAGTGCGCCATAATTACCTGATGGTGCCTTCAGCAATTTTAGTTGTGCTTCCAGCTTGCCTGGTTCGAATGTACTCTTTCGTATCTCTTTCAAATCAATGGGAATTTCAGCTATGGCGGTCGAGTTCGCATAAGCCCAGGTAAAATCAATGTCACTAAAAACAGGATCAAACTTTCGGGCACTCAGTATGTACAGCCTCTTGCCGTCTGCATTGAAAATAGGCGAGCGATCACTGTACATGCCAGACGTAATCTGATGTCGCTGTTCAGTTTTGGTGTCATAAAGAAGAACAACGTTGTTACGGTTCTCTAGGCCCCTGTCATACGCTAACCATTCACTGTCGGGCGACCAGCTGGGTGTAAACCCTTCCAGGTCCCAATTATAGCGCCAAAGGCCTGTATCAATATGATCAAGGGCGCGGGATTTTACGTCAACTACATAGAGGCGCTGGCGGTTATCAACGAATGCAATGCGCGCGCCGTCCGGCGACCAATGAGGCCGATAGCGGTAACCATCTTTGAAGTCAGTCAAGACACGAGTGTCGCCATTAACAACATTTTTGATATGCAGCTGATATTCGCCGCTGATATCGCTCATAAACGCCAGTGATTTGCCATCAGGCGACAGCGAAGGGAAACGCTCTGCAGATGCAGCGCCGGGGCTATAGGTTTTAATAATCCCGGTTGCCGTATCGGCCAAGAAAATATCACCTCGAGCCTGCATTAACACTTGCTTGCCGTCAGCAGACAATGACGCGCCCGCTAATCGGTCTGTTACCGAACGGCGAGCGACCCTCAGTTCGTTTGCATCTTCGATCAGTTTGATGTCGACAGGAGAAATTTCCTCATTCGCCAAAGCCATTCGAAACAACAAACCACGGCGCTCAAAGACAATATCGTCTGGGCCAAATGATGGCCGGGTGACATCATAGCCTTCAACGTCGGTTACCTGGCGCGGGTTGTTTTGGTTTTCGTCAAATCGCCAAATGTTGGACGTTTTGCCCCCTCTTTCAGAAAGAAAATAAACCCCGTTTCTTGTCCACATTGCTGCGGAATCAGGCGCATCGTGAGTTGTCAGTTTGCGAGACGCCCCATTTGTCAAATTGTAATACCATAGATCAGGTGCCCGCCCGCCGCGGTATCCTTTCCAGGTTTCCCGGTTTACGTCGGGCTGGTTCTGGAAGTCCTTCAGATAAATGTATATTAGTGCCTGACCATCTGGGGAAAAAGTGGCCATCTCGCCGTAAGGAACCGGCAGCTTCTGCGGCAGCCCTCCTTTGACCGAAACTATGTAAAGCTGATTGAACCTGTCACGGTAGCTTTCTCTGTCAGAAGCAAAAAGCAGGGATGATCCGTCTGGCGACCAATCGACTAATCTATCGAAAGCAGGATTATAGGTTACGCGAATTGGCACTCCGCCGCTAACCCGTATAATATATATATCTTGGTTTCCGTCTCCGTACGGTGCGGTAAAAGCGACAAATTTTCCGTCCGGAGAAAATTTAGGGTGAAGTTCCTCACCTTCATGAGACGTTAGCCGTGTTGCAGTGCCACCGATTTT
This sequence comes from Sphingomonadales bacterium, assembly GCA_011088215.1. Classification (GTDB taxonomy): domain Bacteria; phylum Pseudomonadota; class Alphaproteobacteria; order Sphingomonadales; family Kordiimonadaceae; genus Kordiimonas. The sequence goes on from JAALKD010000003.1 coordinate 29,501, forward strand.
AGGCACCGTCCACAAGTCAGAAGCATAAACAAATACGACTTTGTCCTGAGATACATCCGGAAACCGGAACAAGCCAACATCTTGTTGTGCAGACAAGGACCCTGACAACAATAGTGAGACGCATGCGGCGCGGAAAAGCCTGCCCAACCGATAGTTCATCTATAATCCCCAAAACAATAATGTTCGTCTAAATTTATGATAAAAAAAGGGGTGCATTGCTGCACCCCTTGGTAACTATCTGGCTTTAGTTAGCCGCCAAACTCTGTGGTCCAGCGGAGGAAGAAGGTTCGTGGATTATAATCCACCAACGTGCCACCGAAGCTGAAACCATCGGTTCCTGTGAAATATTCAGTGTTCAGCAGGTTCTCGATGTTGAGCGAAAGACCATTGTTTTCCCAGCGCTGATTTAATCGAAGATTGACCAGGCTGAATGATGGAACCTGCGTTGGGAATGTATCAGCCGCTGCCTGAACAATACCCACTGCACCGCGTGACCGGTGGACCCATTCCACTCTTGCTGTTGTCTCGCCGCCAGCAACCTCAAAATCATACTGAAGGTTGGCGGACACTGTCCATTTAGGCGCTTGGCCAATACGTTGACCTGCCAAATCCTGGTCGGAGCCGCGGAGTGAAGTAACAAACTCCACATACTCTGCATCCAGATACCCCAGTGCTGCACCAAACTGTAGTTGCGGCGTCAGCAAAGCCTGGGTTGATAGTTCAAAGCCTTTGGAGCGTGCCTTTTCCGCATTCACCGTGCGATCAACAGGCGTGATCAAACAGCCGGTTCCGACGAATTCGTCAATTGGAACAAGAACACCGTCAACATTACAAAACGACTGGCGTACCTCAACCTGCAGGTCTGTCCAATTCATCAGGAACACCGCACCTTGCAAACGCAAGCGTCGATCCATCAGATATCCGTTAGCACCAACTTCGTAATTCCAGAGCTTTTCCTTGTTGAAGAGACTTACGTTATCAAGGCCTGAATCCGGATTGGCTCTTGCGCCAGCGGGCTTGTAGCCCTTCGACACAGATGCATAGACGGAGAAATCATCAGATGGATTCCAGTTCAACGCAATCCGCGGAGAGAAATCAGTTGAACTGTTCTCGCCGAAAGTTCCGAGGTCCTGGGTCGCCCGTCCGCCAGAAAGGAAGGTGTTGCCGTCTCCGTCCACCTGTGTATTGAGCACTAGCAGCTGCTCGGGTGAAAGGGTACAGCCTTCGCCTAGCGGATCGCCGGCAGCACGGCGCGGACAAGCCGCAAATACGTTGCTCCAGCTGTTGCTATCATCATCCTCGGAATAGCGCCCCCCGAGGATCAAGCTCAAACTATCGTCGATATGCCATTCAAGGTTACCGAAAACTGCCCAACCATCACGTTCGACATCTATATTGTTTTCGTTTGCCTTATCTCCGCGCAGCCAAGGGCCTAAGAAATCCTTGATTATGATCGCATTTTCAGCGTGGAAATCTTCTTTGTAACCAATAACGCCGACGGTCCAATCAATAGCGCCAGCGCCAACCGAACTCAGACGAAGCTCCTGGCTATAGGATTCGGTATCGAAATAGCCACTACGATCAACACTGTCCAAACCGGATTTATCCAGATCGATGTACTGGTCCTGGGTCGATTCTGAATAGCCTGTTACAGAAACGAGCGAGAGTGTATCTGAGAAATCATGCTCGATACGACCCACATAAATACCAGCTTCGTTGTTCGTGAATGCAGGTGTGTTTTGATAGATGAAGTCTCTGTTATCCGTCACGCTGGCTGGCGCACCGGGAATATCGCCACTTGTGATCCGGTCGGTTACTTCACCGTCAATGTCATAACAACCAACATTGCCAAGCACATTCGGATCAAACGGATTGAAACCGAAACTCGGGTTGATACATGTGGCCAGCTTGGAAATATAATCCTGCTGATCAACGATATAGTTAACAGATAGGTCAATCGTGGTCGCATCAGAAGGTGTCCAACGCACTTGTCCTCTCACGGCAACAAAATCAGCTCCGGTATCACCGCCCGTTGGGTGGGCATTTTCGAGTTGGCCATCTGTTGTTGTCGATTGCACTGTAAAGCGGGTAGACAAATTCTCGGTAACTGGAACGTTTGCAACGCCGCTCAATTCAAATGAACTAAAAGAACCCCAGCCTGCATCGATACGCGCATACAGCTCGTCACCCGGCTTTTTAGAGCGAATGTTGATCGCGCCGCCTTCTGAGTTTCGTCCAAAGAAAGTACCTTGCGGCCCCCTTAGAACTTCAACCGATTCCACATCGTAGACAGGAGGGTTCGCCTGCCCACTGGCAAGTGTTCCGACGCTGAATTCATCGAAATAAGTCGCAAAAGCGCTGCTGGTGCTTACTTTTTCACCGCCTTTAACGTCAGAAATGCCGCGAATGGCAATTACAATTTCTCGCGCGCCGTTACGGCCGGATTGTTGAAAGGTAACGTTAGGCGTTTGCAGCAAATAGGCTTTTGCGTCTTTAATGTTATGCTTTTCCAGCTGATCCGCACTAAACACGGACGCGCTTACAGGCACATCCAAAATAGTTTGTTCGCGCCTTTGCGCGTTTACAATAATCTCTTCCAGTTCAAATTCATTATCATCAGCGCTATCTTGCGCCGATGCTGCACCAGACAGCGCCACTGAAGCACCGAGAATTGTACTGCACAACAATCCCGCGCGTCGTCCTGTTAATGTCTCACTCTGAAACCGCATATTCTTCTTCCCCGTTATATTGGAACGCGCTGCTTTCGGCATGTGCCGTCAGTCCACCACGACGCCGACAGAACATCATGCCCATGCGCGCGACCTGTTTTGATCAATGCGGTCCGAACGGGAAGGGGGCGCCCTTCTACTGTTACGCAGAAATAATTAATATCCCACTTCGAACTAGCTCTGAGAGTAAGAGGCGACAATGGCCAGAAACAAATGAGTATAATTTACAAGCCATTACTGTTTCTCATGACCAAATTCACACCTGAAAAATATGATCAAAATGATTGATTTCTTGACCTGTTTCGAAGAAAAAAACTAAGAAAAATAACGTCTACCTAATTGAAATATTTGACTATTTTATGTGCCTGTGAGCGAAAAAGGAAGGCGACAAAAACCCCACCCAGTCCCCAGATGGTTAGTTGCATTCAATTGATACGAAGGTTATAATTTTAAGTATAAAGTTAGTGTGCAATGTTGACTAAAACAGATCGCATTTCACAATATTGTAGCAATCCTTCAAGCCCAGCTTCCCGACCCCAGCCGGATTGCTTAAATCCACCAAAAGGCATGGCCATGTCTGGCAACCCGTGACAATTCACCCAACTGATTCCAGCCCGAATTTGTCGGATGATTTGGTGAGCCTTTCCAACATTGCTTGTCCATACACTCGCGGCCAGGCCGTAGTCGCTTGCGTTGGCGCGAGAGATTACATCTTCCAGATCGTCAAAGGCTTGTACAACGAGAACGGGGCCAAAAACTTCTTCTGTGGCGATGAGCATTTTGTCGTCCACATCAACCAAAACAGTTGGTCTCATAAAGAAACCGTCTCGTTTTATTCTGGTTCCCCCAGCTGCAACGCAAGCGCCTGATTTTTCCGCCTCTTGGATGAAGCCAAGCACAGATTGCAGGTGAGTTTCCGAAATAAGCGGGCCCATTTCGTTTGCTTCGTCGAAGCCCTCACCCACTTGAATGTTATTGGTATGTTGCACTAACTTCTGGACAAATTCGTCATATATTGGCCGCTCCACATACAGGCGAGAGCCCGCAACACAAACCTGTCCAGCGCCGGAAAAAATGCCCGCCGCTACGCCTTCGACAGTCTTGTCCATATCGCAGTCGGCCAAGACAATTGCCGGGGATTTGCCGCCCAATTCGAGTGTCAGTTTTTTCAAATTCCCTTTCGCGGCTTCAAGTAACTGTTTGCCCGTCGCAGTAGAGCCAGTGAAAGAAATCTTATCCACCAGCGGGCTTTCTGATATCGCCGCGCCGACGACACTACCACTGCCGGGAACAATATTCACAACACCCGCAGGCACGCCTGCCAGCATCAATAATTCGCCAAGATAGAGTGTAGACAAACAAGTTTGTTCTGCAGGCTTAACGACGCAGCTGCAGCCAGCCGCAAGTGCAGGCGCCAACTTCCAGGCCGCCATCACCAACGGACCATTCCATGGTAGAATCATCCCAACAACGCCGACAGGCTCATATTCTGTATAACAATGAAAAGGAGCGTTTCCTGCGCTGGAAATTCTGCTTGTTTTGCCTTCCAGTTTGGTTGTCCATCCCGCATAATAACGAAAACTCTCTGCTGCCATGGGAACTTCGCCGTTTTTAGCGGCGTCAAACAATTTCCCACCGTCGAGCACCTCAAGTTCCGCAAGGACATCGGCGTGTTCTTCGATGAGGTCCGCGACCTTCCACAGTATTTTAGCTTTTTCTGCTGGCGTTTTATCTTGCCACGACCGTTCATCGAATGAACGGCGGGCGGCCTCGATAGCTGCAGTTGCATCATCTCGCGAAGCGCCGCAAACTGTCGCGATATTGTTGCCGGTAGCTGGATCTATGCAGGGAATAGCCTGACTTACCGGTGTTGAACGCCATTCACCGCAAATCAAAAACGGCCTTGTTTCGGAGGTAAATTTGCGAGTAGCTGTGCTGTGAACATGTGTCATTATTTATGTCCGCATATAGCTGGTTATCGATCTAATGAATGCTTCGTTTTCTTCTGCGAGCCCAACAGAAACACGAAGACATCGTTCTGGGCCCCCTGAATTAACTGGCCGCGGAATGATCCCGTCCGCGATCAAATGCGTCCATGCGCCTTCCGGAGAATGATGGCTTTCAGGGAATCGCATCAGAATAAAATTGGTTACGCTTGGATACACATGCAGCCCGAGACCCGACAAGGCGGTCATCATTTTATCCCGCCAGCTATTATTATAGTCGCGTATTTTGTCGGCATATTCTCGGTCCGCTATTGCGGCAGCAGCAGCAGCCATTGCAGCAGCGTTTGCATTAAAGGGCGTGCGCAACCGCTGCATTAGCTCGATGATATAGGCGGGGCCATACGACCAACCGATGCGTAGCCCCGCCAAGCCATAGAGCTTTGAAAAAGTTCGAGTTACGATGACATTGCTTGCATCTTTTGCCAGACCGAGACCGCAGTCATAATCTGATGCAGTTACATATTCAGCGTAGGCACCATCTACTAACAATAACACATGCTTCGGCAGTGCTGCATGCAGCCGGTGAAGTTCACTTTTACTCATGTAGGTTCCCGGCGGATTGTTCGGTGTGGAAATAGCGACCAGTTTCGTTTTTTCCGTCACCTCCGCCAGGATATTATCCACACTCATCATGCAGTCTGGCTCTTTTGCCGTGCGAACAACGGCGCCTTGAGCAAATGCATGCAGTTTGCAAATTCCAAAGCAATATTCACTGATTATTGCTTCGTCTCCAGCACCCAAAAAGGTGCGGATCATAATCTGCATTAATTCTTCCGAACCGTTACCACAAATGATCCGTGCTGGATCAAGACCGTATACGTCAGCAATTGCGCCGCGAAGCTCGGACTGACCGCCGTCAGGGTATCTGAAAAGGTTTGTCGCCTTATGAGAATATGCTTCGATGGCCTTGGGGCTTGGCCCCAACGGCGATTCATTGGAAGAAAGCTTTATAGGGTTTTCAATACCATCAATTGAACTTTGGCCCTGAACATAAGGAGCCAGCTCTTCAATCTCCGGACGTGCTTTTACCAACAACATAATATTCCCCGACGGATTAACTCTACAGCATCACTAAAGAAGCTATTCGCTTCCGCGGCCAATGCGCTCTTATTACGCCTTAGGGTGAGGCCTGACGCACACAATACAAATGATTGTTATTAATCTGCTTATTAATAAATTTTACCCATTCGCAGATATCTGCAGAGAAATAAAAAAAGCTAATGACTAATTATAAAGCGTCATTTGCTGCGAGCTGTTCCCTCTCGGTAAAAAATGGAAACGCTATGCCCCTTGGTGTCGGCGCTTTCTTTTTGAGTTGGAGTTTTTATGGCCCGATTATCTGGTGCTGACGCGATATTGCAATCTCTTATCGCCAATGACGTAGACACAATTTTTGGACTGCCTGGCGGGCAGCTCGATCATTTCTTTGACGCGATGTATAAGTCATCCGACAAAGTAAAATTGATCGGCACGCGCCACGAGCAGGGCGCAGCCTACATGGCTTTCGGCTACGCACGATCAACAGGCAAAGTTGGAACATACACAGTTGTTCCTGGCCCGGGCGTATTGAATTCGACTGCCGCATTGTGCAGTGCATATGCCACCGATGCGCCGGTTCTATGTGTCACGGGGCAAATTCCATCTGGTTCCATTGGCAAAGGTTACGGCGAACTGCACGAGTTGCCCGACCAATTGGCCACGATGAAAAGTCTTACCAAATACGCAGAACGTATCGACAGCCCCGACGGCGCGCCAGCTATAATCGACAAGGCATTTGCAGCGCTAAAGTCTGGTAGGCCTCGCCCGGTCTCCCTTGAAATGCCTATGGATATTATGGCGAATGAGGCCGATGTCGATATCCTGCCCAAATATCAGACCCCAGCAACTGAAGTAGATCCAGATGCCATTGCGAATGCTGCAAAGCATATAGCTGCCGCAAAGAGTCCACTGATAATAGTGGGCGGAGGTGCAATCGGCGCGGCCGCAGAAGTTGTTGAGTTGGCTGAAATGTTGCAGGCCCCAGTGTCTTCTTTCCGAAGTGGTCGCGGTATTGTTAGCGACGAACATTATTTGGGCGTCAACTTGCCCGCAGGATATAAATTATGGGGCGAAGCCGATCTGGTGATCGGTGTTGGCACGCGGTTACAACTCCAACAGCAATATTGGGGCGTTGACGACAGCATGAAAATTGTCCGCATTGACATTGACCCCGAAGAAATTGACCGAATCAATCCCGCCACCGTCGGTATTGTGTCTGATGCTAAGCTAGCGCTAAACGCATTGATAACGAAGTTACAAACATCCCTCGATAGCCGGGCCAGTCGGCAAGAAGAATTGACTGCTTTGAAAGCGGAAATTCGCTTGCAAACCGAAACTGTTCAGCCGCAGATGTCCTATCTGGATGTTATCCGCGAGGAATTGCCAAGAGACGGTATTTTCTGTGATGAGATTACCCAGGTTGGCTATACGTCCTGGTATGGTTTCCCAGTATACAAACCTCGACAGCTAATAACATGCGGCTACCAGGGAACGCTTGGGTATGGTTATGCCACCGCACTTGGTGTGAAAGTAGCGCACCCTGACAAGGCAGTTGTCTCAATTACTGGCGATGGAGGCTTTTTGTTTACGGCAACAGAACTTGCAACAGCTGTTCAGTATGGCATTGGATTGGTGACAATCATTTTCAACAACAATAAGTTCCTGAACGTGCAACGGCAGCAAAACGAATGGTTTGGCGGAAGAAAAATTGCCTCCGATCTGCATAATCCGGACTTTGTAAAATTTGCTGAAAGTTTCGGCGCAGCCGCTTACCGCACCAATTCGCCTGAGGGACTACGAGGCCTAATCAGAAAAGGATTGGCGAACACAAGTGGTCCCACAATCATCGAAGTGTCTATAGACAAGGATATGGCTTCACCTTGGAAGCATATTATTACGCCGCCCAATCGCGGAGTATAGAAATCGGTAGCCAGCAAATGACTTAGGTTTAGCTTTGGCGCGCGACATTATAGCGCTAGGGCCATTCAAGTAAGATTCATCGTATCGCAAAAGTCATTCGCTTCCGAAATGAGCCATTTTTTGAACACGCGAATTTTGTGTTGATCAGATGTGTTTTTAGCCGAAACCATATAATAGGAAAACCGGCATGGCAGGCTTTCTTCAAACGGACGGACCAAATCGCCGCGTGCGATAGCATCTGCCACTAACACGTCCCGCCCAAGCGCCACGCCTTCCCCGTTTAAGGCAGCTTGCAATACCAATTGAGAATTGCTGAAAGTAGGCCCTTTGGAAGAATCTACGTCTTCGAGGCCAACATGGCTGAGCCAATCTGACCAACCAACGTTCATCACATCATGCAAAAGCGAATGTTTGGCGATATCACCTGGTTTCCTTAGAGGTTTTTCCGCAAGTAATTCTGGGCTGCAAACCGGGAACAATGTTTCCTTAAGCAGCACATCCGCTTGCATATGCTGCCAGCGGCCCTCGCCGTAGCGGATATCCAAGTCAACGTCTCCGTCCAGCAGAAGATCGCTTTCCTGCCGACTGGTTACCAGGTGCACATTCAGGTCCGGATATCGGTCGCGGAATTTTTTCAATCTCGGCAACAGCCAGATGGATGCAAAGGAACTAAGAGCAGAAACGCTCAGTGTTTTAACATTGTCCTGGTCCATCAACTTGGCAGTGGCACCGCCCATAAGGTCGAAGGCCTCGGTAAGCGGGCCCAGATATTCTTGTCCTTCTTCAGTTAGCTTCAGGCCTCTGTTCAGGCGCTGAAACAGCATAACACCCAACCACTCCTCCAGGGCTTTAATCTGATGGCTAACAGCCGCTTGCGTTACATGCAGCTCATCTGCCGCCTTGGTAAAGCTTAGGTGTCGCCCAGCGGCTTCAAAGACCCTCATCGCATTTATTGGCGGCAATCTGCGTCCCATAAAACTCTTCCCAAAGTGCGTCAATAACAGCCATGAATAATACTAACAGGCTGATGACGAACGTTCGTTTGAACGACCTTCCTACAAAACATACGCTTTCTGCCAGCAATATCAACGTAGTTTCAGGAAGTTAGCCGGATGAAAATTACTAAAGCCCAGGTTATTGTCACTTGTCCCGGTCGAAATTTCGTCACTTTGAAAATCCATACTAACGAAGGTCTCTACGGAATTGGTGATGCAACTCTGAACGGCAGGGAAAAGGCCGTTGTTTCCTATTTGGAAGACTATGTTGCCCCTTGTCTTATCGGTAAGGACCCTGAGCGCATTGAGGACATATGGCAGTATCTGTACCGCGGATGTTATTGGCGGCGTGGCCCTGTGACAATGAGCGCAATCGCCGCAGTAGATACTGCTTTATGGGACATAAAAGCAAAAGCCGCAGATATGCCTCTGTACCAACTACTCGGTGGAGCAAGCCGGGACAGCGTGATGGTGTACGGCCATGCAAACGGTACAAATATCGAAGAAACTATCGAGGAAGTCGGAAAATATACTGACCTGGGCTACAAAGCCATTCGCGCCCAAACCGGTATTCCCGGTATTCCGTCCACGTACGGCGTGTCAAAAGATAAGATGTTTTATGAACCCGCAGACGCCGAATTTCCTTCCGAAAATGTTTGGTCTACCGAGAAATATCTGGATCATACACCCAAGCTTTTTGAAAAAATTCGTGGCACCTACGGTTTTGACCATCATCTTCTGCATGATGTGCATCATCGCTTAACTCCAATCGAGGCAGGCCGGCTTGGCAAATCACTGGAACCCTATCGCCTTTTCTGGATGGAAGACTGTGTGGCGGCAGACAATGTGGAAAGCCTTAAACTAGTCAGGCAGCACACAGTGACACCTCTTGCCATTGGCGAGATTTTCAACAGCGTGTGGGATTGCAAGGATATGATCACCAACCAGTTGATCGATTATATCCGCACAACGGTCGTTCATGCTGGCGGCATTACTCACCTGAAGCAAATCGCCTCATTGGCCAGCCTATATCATGTCCGTACTGGCTGTCACGGCGCAACAGACCTGTCGCCCGTATGTATGGGTGCGTCGCTGAATTTTAACCTGTGGGTACCAAATTTTGGAATTCAGGAATATATGCGTCACACGCCAGAAACCGATGAAGTCTTTCCGCACGCATATAGTTTCAACAAGGGCGCGTTGCACCCGGGGAATACGCCCGGCCACGGAGTTGACATTGACGAAAAGCTAGCAGCGAAATATCCTTACAAACGGGCGTATCTTCCGGTAAACCGGCTTGAAGACGGCACTATGTGCAATTGGTAATCAACGCGTTATCGGTTAACCCGGCCCACGCTGTGGCCGCGCATCAGCTCTTCCACCTCAAATACGGTTGCCCGATTTACATCCCCGGGAATTGTGTGTTTCAAGCACGCAGCAGCGGTGGCAAAATTAATGACTCTCTGGCCTTTGGCTTGTGTCATCAGGCCGTATATTACACCTGCGGCAAAAGCATCACCACCGCCTATACGGTCGACGATATGGGGCATTTCATACGTTGGACTAATAAAATAACCGTCCCGACTTCTTAAACCCGCCGCAAGATTGTTATGGTCTGCCGATACATGCTGCCTGAAAGTGCTAGTCATCACTGAAAGATTGGGAAAAGCATCGAACATTTGCTCTGTCAGGGCAAAAAAGCCACCGGTAGAATCAAGAGCGGCCTTCTGATTACTAACGCCCAGATATTCTGTACAGTCCCGTTCACTGGCAAACAATATGTCCACTTGTCCAACAATTTCCGGAAATATTTCTGATGCTGGCTGTTGATTTTTTTCCCAAAGCTTCTTCCGAAAATTAAAATCAAAAGAAACGGGAATGTTGCGTTTCTTTGCTTCTGAAATTGCTGCGAGCGAAAGCTTGGTTAAACGGGCATTCAGCGACGGCGTAATTCCGGATAAATGGAACCAGTTGCAATTTTCAAAAATCAATGCCCACTCGATATCTTCCAAACGTAGTCGTGAAAAAGCCGAGTCCTCGCGGTCATAGAGAATATTCGTGGGCCGCTGGGCAGCGCCAGTTTCCATGAAATACAAACCAAACCGACCGCCGCTGATCAACACCTGATCAACGCCTACTCCTTTAGCACGAACCTCCGTAAGACACGCCGCGCCCAGTTCATTGTCCGGCACGGCACTTACAAAGCTTGTGTCCATGCCAAACTGCGCCAGCGATGCCAATACATTATACTCTGAACCACCAAACCGCACCTCCATCAAGGGCGACTGCAGCATCCGTTCGTGACCCTGCGATTTGATGCGCAGCAATATTTCACCAAATCCAACTATTTTAGGAGTTTCATTCATATTGCCTCCCAACCTGGACAAGTCGCGGTTATTTCCAGGGGTTATTTAGGTCTTTGCCTGCGGACAAGCCGGAAGATGCCTCATCACCATCTGCATCTTTGAAATAGTGCCAGGGAAGCAGTATCATGAACCCTAAAGCTGAGAGGCTTTTCAGCAAGGCACCGAGGGTTCCAAAAATATCACTTGGCCGCACATATACTTTAGTCGGCAACCCTTCGCCGCCTTCATTGGTAATGACAAGCCTATTGCCCTCACGGTACATGCGCCGGACGGTTAAATTCATATTGGCGAGTTTGCTGACTACCTTCATGTTTAGTCCTCTCTCAGAAGGCCAATTTTCTGCGCGGCACGAATGCGCTCTTCGTGAAGGTTAGCCATGTCCTCAACTGTTTTCCCCGCAGGCGGCGTAAACTGACCGCGCCCATAAACATCAAGAAACACTTCCTTGAGCGGCTTCATCTTATCGGCCAGGTTTCGAGGCGGTTTGCCCGATGGGAACTGATTTGGCGGGTAAATCGGGTTCTCGTATATCTGTCTGAAGCCCTCGGTGCGCAAGTCGACCCAGGTATTGTGGTTACAGCGTGATCTATGCTCGCGCAGTGCCTCGATATCGATCGGGCAACTGATCACCTGTTCTTCGGGATAGTCTGCGCGTCTAAGCACAAGACCGGTATAATCAATAATAAAAGAATGTCCCGGGCAAAAAGCACGCGGATAGAATTTATGGTCTACGGTGCCCCAGTTTGATCCGAGCAAATAGCACATATTATCGTGCGCTCGCGTTCGCCGGGTAAAGGTCCAGAAATCCCAGGGTTCATTTACACCTTCAACCTCCTGAATAGCACCCGGGTGGCAAATGACTTCAGCGCCGTTATAGCCAAGCGCCCTTGATACTTCGGGCGTGCAGCCATCATGGCAGGTCATGGTACCAAGCTTGCCAATTTCGGTATCCACCACCGGAAACAGGTCTTTGATGTCTCCGCCAAAAGTGGCTGAATATTCTTCAAGCATATCGTGGGGGCTGGTGCCAAGACCAAGCGAAGCGTTGATATGCCATTTATGATATTTGAGGATAACCTCGCCGGATGGGCCGATGATGAACGCCGAGTTGAACCAACGATCAGGAAATTCCGGCAACCGCTCAATGATGCCGCCGCCTGAGATATAAATATTATACTCTTTTGCCTTCTCGCACAGGCGGCCAATTTCAGGGCCGTCGAAGGTTACAGCTTTTTTCATAAAGCCATCGAGGCCGTCTTCGCCTTTGCCCGGCGTGGTTACACCCTGCATAAAATATTCAGGCAGAACCACCAATCGGGCTGGCAGTTCCCAGTGATACCCGACGCTGAAATCAATCATGTTACATACGCGGTCCAGGTTCTTTTGAACCGCTGATTGATCATCCGATATTGTCACCGCCGGCTGGATCACAAGCGCGGTGTATTTTTCGATCTTTCTTGATGGTTGGGACTCGGTGTTCATAATCAAACCCTTGGTCTAAAAATCATTTTTCTGCATGCCAAAATCTTCAAGCATAATATTGGCTGTAATGGTGCCCATCGCCGAAATGGCACCACCCGGGTGGCAGTGGGGGCCGGTCATATAGAGACTTTTTATCGGTGAGCGATAATGGGCATATCCGGGGAAGGGGCGAAAATATCCCAACTGTGCCTGAATACGTTCGCCGCCGGTTGTAACACCGTCAACAAAACTGGGGTTAGCCGCTTCAAGGCTTTCACGCGTTTCAATGTAACGACCCAGTATATTCTCTTCCGTAATGTTCGGCGCATACTGCTGTAACTTTGGCAGCAGAATGTCGTCCACATAGTCTTCGCGGATATCATCCCAGGTTTGGCCGTCCTGCAACCAGTTTGAAACAAAGGTGTCAAAAATCAGGGTATGTTGTCCTTCGGGCGCGCGCGACGGGTCCACTACGGTCCAACAGGCGCTCCAAAGAAATGGATCGGTAGGCGGAATCCCCTGTGCGATTTCAGCATATTGCTTGAATAACTGTGGTTCGGAATCCACAATTCGATGAAACGGGCAACTGCTCATCAATTCGCCGTTGGCAAAACGCGGCGCTTCTTTCAGCGCATAATGCACACGGCAGATAGTAATCTTACCGAAAGAAAAGCGCTCCACCTGCTGCTTGAATTCTGGCTCAAGGTGTTCCTCGCCAACAAACTTCAGGAAAGTCTGTTTAGGCTCAAGAGCGGAGACAACACCCAGACGCGCCCGAATATCTTCACCGGATTCCGTGGTCAGGCCAACACAGGCACCGCCCTCAATCAGGAACTTGTTTACTGCCGTACCGGTTAAGACCGAACCGCCGGAGGCGTTTATATAACGCATCATTGCATTTGGCAGTTCCTGACTGCCACCCTCAGGAATAGATTGGCCAAAAACATGGATCGCAGGAATCATAATATAGAAAGACTGTCCCGCACCTTCTTGCTCCGGCAATATCTGCGGTGCCATGGCCCAGTTAAGCATTACGCCGCGTACAAATGGATCTTCGAAATTATTGTCGACCCATGTCTTTGCGCTTAGGGAAAACTCCTGCATTCGGCGCAGCCCTTCATGACTATTTTCCATCGCTTGCGCCATGTAACTTGGCGGCACCGGCGGGGCGAAAAAAGCTTTCAGGAAGCCGTCTTTGATGGCTTCAAATTCGTCATGAACTGCGCGGTAACGCTCAGCGTCTTTTCGGCTGTATGCGGCAATGCTTTCCACAGTTTTATCGATGCTTCTGTAGATGACAATACCGGGCCCGCCGGTCTGGTCGGGGTGGCCAGTAATCTGATCATCAGACCAGATATATTTAAGGCCGTGTTTTTCAAGCTCCGGCCTGATTTCCTTAAAGTCTGGATTGCAGTGGATCCATACATGCGACGATCCAAACATGTCATGCTTGAAACCAGGTACAGTAACTTCTCGGGTAACAGCACCACCACCAACCCAATCGTTGCGTTCAACTACACATACACTCAGGCCTTTTTTAGCGAGAAGGCTGGCACAAGCCAAACCGTTAACACCACCACCGGCGATTACGACGTCAAACTCTTTCATCCCGACCTCATACAAGGGTTCACATTCTATTGTGGATATCGCGGCCATGCTTAATCAGGCAAATGACTGAATCTCATCAGCTATTAGAAATTCTGATCAGGAGGACCAGGGCAATCAGCCTTCATTCTTTTTGGCTCATTTTTCTGCGCCGGATACTCGCCGAATGAATTGCTGACGGCCTGATTGCTCACTCAATCCAAGCTGGAGAAAAACGGACCGGGCCTGATCGCCGATTGGGTTCCGAAGAAGGTGAGCTGGCTGCTCAATCAATTGGATAATTTCTTCGGCTGTTTCTTTGGCTGACGGTAAAGGTGGTTTTTGGTGAGCGCTTTTGTCCGTTGTTGGGTGTGCATTAGCATCGGCATCGGTCTGTTGGCCGGTAAGGCCAGACTGGAATGCCCCTGGCTCGGCCAGTTGCACGCCAATATTCCATGGGACCAGCTCAAAAAACAAACTCTCGGCTATCGCTTCTAAGGCATGTTTGCTGGCTGCATATATGCCGTCACCGGGCAAAGAAACTAAACCTGAGAGCGAAGAGATCATAATAACGCGTCCCGCTTTTTGCTGCTGAAATAGAGGCAAAAATGCCCGTGTTACAGCAAGCGCACCAAAGAAATTTACATCAAAGGTCCGCCTGACATCGGCGTCTTCCACACTATCTGCTGGCCCACCGGAATATATGCCCGCGTTATTGACAAGCGCGGTGAGGCCGTATCCAGCCTGCTCAACCTTATGCACCGCCTTAATGATGTGGGTAGGGTTAGTGACATCCAGCTTCAATGGAATAATGTTACTATCACCCTTGAAATCCGCGGCGACTTCCCGCATGCCAGCAAAAACTTTGTATCCTGCGTTGCCAAAACCTTGAGAGAGGGCTGTGCCCAACCCTCTGCTTGCGCCAGTAATTAAAACTGTCTTGGTCATATCAACTCCACCCATACCTTAAGACAAGGCATCATACTCGGTGGCCGCCGGATTTTCAGATGAACATGCCTCACTATACTTAACCAAGACTTATGCTGTTTGCCCGAACGCCATAAGCCGCGCTGATGACCCCCACAAAAAACCTCACTTGTCAGTACATTGAATGTCGCTAGCATAGCGCTGCATCAAACCGGCCAATGCGCCAGGACAGAGGAAGCATATCTATGCCGCTTATCACGGATGAAAATATTTTCGCACTGGTAGCTGTTATTTTCGCCTTGTCTTTCCTTGGTTTTTGGGCCGACAAGCATTCAATAGCTAGCAAAATACCGGGTGTCGTCTGGGTGTTGGTTGCGGGTATTATTCTTTCAAATACCGGGGTTATCCCGCTATCTGCGCCGTCCTACGATTTCGTCGGCGGCTATATAATGCCACTGGGCATACCGTTATTGTTATACCGCGCCAATATCCGGCAGGTTTTTCAGGAAAGCGGGATGGTGTTACCCATATTCCTGTTGGCTGCCTCCACCACCGCGGTGGGCGCCGTTGTCGGGTTTTACCTGTTTGACCTGGGTGAAATCGGGGCGAAAGTTGCGGGCGTGTACGGCGGTGCCTACATCGGCGGCATGGTAAATTTTGTTGCGATTGCGGAAGTTGCTGAACTTAACCCCACACAGTTCAGCACGCTCCTGAGCCCTAGCGCTCCGGTAAGCATTATCGCGCTAATGACGCTGATCACCATCCCGTCAATTGGTATGATCAGCCGCCACTTCACCCTAAGGGACCACGGCCAATCCAGCCTCAATGATGAAACCCAAGTGGAAGAAGATACTCGGCCCCAATTTCGCCTGCGCCAAACCACCGCTGCGCTCGGGTTGAGCGCCGCCATATGTGCGGTCGGCAGCTATATTGGCGCAGAGCTTGGTATTCCAAATTACAGTCTCTTCTTTATCACTCTGATTACTGTCATTCTCGCCAATGTAATGCCAAGTCAACTGTCCCGGTTAACCGGGGATTTTGAACTTGGCATGGTCTGCATGTATTTGTTTTTTGCGGTTATTGGCGCCGGGACCAATGCAACCGCTTTTGCCGACAATGCCCTTACCTATTTTGGATTTGGCCTTTTCATCGTCAGCTTCCACATTGCCCTGACGCTGTTGTTGGCGCGAATTTTCAAATTTGATCTGGCAGAAACAATTGTCGCCTCAGGTGCCGCCCTGGTGGGCGCAGCGGCAACCGCTGGGGTGGCGTCTTCGAAAGGGTGGAAAAACCTGATCACCCCCGCAATCACCACCGGCATGTTGGGGTATGTGGTCGCCAACTTTGTCGGCGTAGCTATCCTCAACTTCCTAAGCTGAAGTCTTACAAAATCTGCCAACTAAATTCCTGAAACCAGCAAGCCTCTGTGACCGGAGTCCGTTAAACCCGGGCTGTGCAAGTGGTGCTAATCTGTCGGGCATTCATTGAGCTTTTCCCCGACAATACCGTGATAATTTACACAGTATTATCCCAGGCCCAGCGAGCCCGGGTTAACTACGCCCTTCTCGTCTACCAAAGCTTTTATACCATCCACGAGTTTGCCAGTCGTGTCAGCGCGTGTAGAGCGGTATGGATAGGTTCGTCCAATCTGGAAATGTACGCCGTTATATTTCCCGAAAATATCGATCACCTTGTGACGTAACCTACCCACAAATGCTGTTGCACTGGGGTTGGGCTCGAACTTTTCAGTTTTTGAAAGCACGTGTGCTTCAACTGTACGGCGGTGTATCTCGTTCAATTCCTCGGGCCATAAAAACACCGGCTCAACAAGATATCCATTGTTAGACAGTGTGGTCAAAAGATAGCCAGTCAAAACCCCGAACCGATCCAGTTCTTGTTTATTCTGTTCGAACAACTCTTCGATATCCGCTATGCATTTTGGGCCATCTGACATGGCGACAATACCATGGACCGGAACCCACCTTTCGCCTTTGGGCCCCACGATATTATTAAGTGGTGTGAATGGGTTGGAGCGGATGATTTTTGGGATAGAGTTTTCTATTTTCACCCCATTGTGACGGCGCGCAATTTCCTCCAGCGTGGTCATTTTTGCCGCCACCTCAGCTTGGGAATGCCCTTCGATAACCATGTGGACCGAATAAGCGACCTCCTCCATGTAGCCCCGTCCTGCAATCGCCACTTTGGCGCCCTCCTTAAGGCCTTTCAGGAGATTTTTCTGCCCCGTGATGACATTCTTGAGTGTCGAAACGTCTGACATCAGGCTCGCGCGTTCCATGCGCACACGTTGCAAGTTTGGATCGAACCCGAATAATTCGCACGCCAAACCCAGTCTACCGGCCTCCGCCATAAAAGCGGACCAGTCATCAAGCATTTCGAAATTATAGCTTGCCCAATCTTCGGCCTGCGGTGTTTTGATAAGTCTGAACGACGCTTCCGCCTTATAGCCAAATGACCCTGCGTCAGAGAGGAACAGGCCAGTGAGATCAGGACCATATTGCCGGAAAAATGGCTTGCCGCCAACAGCGCCTGCGCTGCCAGTTTTAACTACACTACCATCGGCCAGAACAACCGTAAGGGACGTCACACTGTCGGTTGATGGCCCGTAAGTTCCTGCGCCAAAAAAGGCATTGTTCTGGGACAGGCCACCGCCAATTGTTGAGCTTATCCCCGAAAGGGGCCCCCAAAAGGGTGTGCGAACTCCAAGTGGTTTGAGTGCCTCATAAAGCGTTTGCCATGTGCAGCCAGCTTCAACCGTTACATACATATCCTCGGTGTTAACCTCTAGGATCTTATCCATCTTGCTGAGGTCAAGGATGGCTGATTTGGACTTGGTTGGGGTGAAGCCACCTGTATAGGACATACCGCCGCCGCGTGGATTGATTGTCAAGCCGGCGTTGGATATCAGTTTAACTGCTTGCGCCAGTTCGTCAGTGCTTCGAGGTGAAGCCACTACATCTGCTGTCGTGCCTGTGGCCCATATATCTTGGCTAAAAAACGCTATCTCATTTTCATCAAGGCAAACGTTTTCTGTCCCAAGCAATTGTTGCAATGACTTCAACGCAAGGCCGCTTTCGGTAGTTTGCATGAAACTCTTCCCACTCATTCCCGTGCACCTATTGCGCAGCGTTGGGTCTATTAGATGCCGACCACTGGACAGACGCATTGATGGAGATCAACGGCGCATTTACCTGTTTGGCGGCGCCGTAGTCTATTCCGCAGCCATTGATTTTTGCTGCCTATCGAAGGTCGGTTGCTGGCCAAGGAACAGGAGTATGACAGCGCCAAAAACAAATCCTATACCTGCGATTGTCAAAATCAGATCGTACGACCCGGTAGCGATCTGAACTTTGTTATAGACGAAGGGCGATACTCCCGCGCCAACGCCGTATAACGCATAAATGATCGCATATGTGCGCCCATATGACCGCATACCAAAATAGCGGCTGGTTAAGAACGCCATCATGTCATACTCAACGCCCGCCGCAAGACCAGTGATTGCAAGGGCAAGTGAGTTCATAAGCATACTGGACTGCTCCTGCATCAGGAGATAGCAGGCGATCACCGGGACAATCATAAAAACAAATGCCACTCCTGGGGGCCAGAAGCGATCAAGCAGATACCCCCCGAGCGCGCGGCCAAACAGGACTGAAAGCCCGGTGATGCCTACGCCTGTCAACAACGATGTGGCGGCTTGCGGGGTATAGCCTTTGTCAAGAAGGATCAAAACACTGTTGGCAAGAATTCCTGAGATCGCCGCACCCAACACAAAGAAGGAGGCCAGAAAAATATAAAACCGGTAGTTTCGAACAATCTCTGCCATTGTCATCCCATATGTTTCAACAGGCATGGGATCATCAGAGGTCATGATAATTTTTTTCTTATCGACCGATTTGTCGCTGAAAAGGAAAAAGGCAATTGGGAAAGCGAAAACTATGGGAAGCGCACCAACACCAATATAGGCCGCTTTCCAACCCCAACCGTCAATAAGCCATTGAACATATGTTGGTGCGAAAAAGCCGTAAATTCCGGTGCCTGTCAACGCCACTCCAAGCGCGATGCCCCTCGTCTTGTCAAAGCTATTATTAATTGCTTTGGTCCAGGTAATGGGAAGCGTTCCAACGCTGAGCGTCGCCATCAATGTGAAGATAAGATAGAAAGCCCAAAGACTGCCATCCATGAATATGAATGTCATCATGGTCAGCCCAAGAATAATGGTAGACGGCAGAACAACCTTGCGAGGCCCATAGCGGTCGGTAAAGTATCCGGCAACCGGCGCACCAATAAAAACACCAATTGTCATACAGAAAAAACCAAAAGTTACTTCCGCCCGATCCCAGCCAAACTCTTTGATTAATTCGGGTGCCAGAACGCCTAACGAATAATACGGCAAGGGGCTAAGGCAAAAGGCGATCCCGACAAGCGAGGATACAACAATTGGCCAACCCTTTGCCCATTCTGTCAGGCCGTTTTCCATTTGATGGCTCATGCGTAATCCCTGCCCAATAACTTGTTATGTAACATCGTCAGTAGTATTATTCATATAACATTAATACATTTAAATGCAATTGCGAGGTAAAACTCATGAAATATCCATGCTTGCACAATCAGTTGGCAAACTTTCACACCCTTCTGATAGTGGCGGCTTGAATGTGAGCTACCGGGAATAATTGATGTGACGTTGATCCAAGTCAGATAACCAACCTGACATATTGCTATAATGAAAGCGAGAATTACCCCTTGAGGTCTATAGGAGATATTTTGTGCCAGATACTGCCCCTCGTGTCGCTAAACTGGCTTCACAGACTTTTCTCGTAATTTGCAAGGACGGTCCAAAAACGGAACCCCTCAGACGCAAACACCTGGAGGGTCATCTGATCTACATTGAGCACAATAATGATCGATACAGAGTCGCTGGCCCTATGCGAAATGAACAAGACGGCGCAATTGTTGGAAGCTTCTTTTTGGTCAGAGGCAAAGATGAGAAAGACGCAAGAGACTTCCTATCTGGCGACCCCTATTTCTCATCCAAAATGTACAACAGTGTTGAATTTTTTAACATCGTTCCTGCATGCGGGTCGTGGATGAAGGGTGTTATATGGGACCGCGAAGAAGCAGTCCGTCAGCACGGTTAGGAGCTCAGTTATGAATGATGCCGCTGAATTCCGCAAAGCCATGCCAAGCATGTTGAGGCACGAGGGCATTTGGGAAGGTGTGTATACTCACGTCGATGAGAAAGCCACTATCATCGACCAGCACAGAGCCCGTGTTGTTTGCGAATTTCCAACCGATGGGCCTTTCGTCTATATCCAGCACAACCATTTCATATGGGGCGATGGCCGAGAACATAAGGTTCAGTTGCCCGGGGTATTCCGAGATGGACGGCTTTGGTGGGACACCGAAACCTTTCACGGCTCCGCGTGGGAAACATCAGATGGCCTGGTCCTTCTCAATCTGGATCGGAAAGACGAGCCAGGAGCCAGTTTTTTTGAGATGATTGCTTTGGGCGATACCGGAAAACACCGGGCACGGACATGGCATTGGTTCAAAGACGGTAAGCTTTTTAAGCGAACGTTATGTGATGAGACATTGATTGGACGTTAGTCTGACAAGTTCGTAATCAATATTAACTCCAAGTAAAAAGCCTGAGAGTTATGCTCTCAGGCTTAGTTTTTATGCATTCCAGTGAGATGCCCTAGAAAGTTACGCCGAGGTCAACCCCCCACGTCAATGGAGGCATCGCGTAAATATTGTTGGAACCGGTCGCGGCACGGAAGTACTCGCGGTCGGTCAGGTTTTTGCCCCACAAAGTTATACGCCAAGCACCACCATCGGGTTCGTAGCTCGCACGTGCATTAAGCGTCAAACCAGGCTCAGAAAGTGACGCGGGCGTGTTGGCAACAAGTGCAAACGAATCGTCTTCATATGCTGCGTCACCGCCAAAGGTGACTGTGCCACCAGCCATTTCAAAGTCGGACAGGAAACCTACTGTTATTTTAAAGGGTGGAGCCCCTTTCAATTCCAGGTCCAGGGCACAATCAACACTTGGGGTGCCACCCGAACAAGCGGCCCCGTTGTTAGTGAGGGTTGCTGCCTGAAGATCTGTCAGCGAGTCATATTTAGCATCCAGCCAGCTTGCATTAGCAAAGAACTGCAAGTTTTCCGTCGCATAGATTGTTGTCTCGACTTCTATTCCCTGAATGTCGGCTGAGCCAGCATTAGACCGCGTGAAGCCTAAACCAGGAACGCTTGCGCTGATTTGTAAGTTGTCATAGCTGTTATAAAAATATGTCGCATTGAATCTTAAACGCTTGTCTTCCGAGTCTGACCGGAAACCAACCTCAAATGTTTCAACCTTTTCTTCTTCAACTGGCAAGAAACATGCTGCCGCACCAAAACAATCCGGTGAGAAGCCTGGGCTTTTGAAGCCGGTCGCGAACGAGCCGTATACCAAGAAATTATCGTTTACCTGATAATCAAGTTTTGTGGTGTAGGTGACGTTATTAGTATCCAAAGATTCGTTTCTTGTGCCGCCTGGACCAGTACCTGTGAAATCTCTTGTTTCATTGGTATAACGCAGACCACCTGTGAATGTGAGGTCTTCGGTCACGTCATATGTACCTTGGCCGAAAACGGCGAACGATTCGGTATCTACACCAACAGTGAATGGGAAGAAAAATGTTGAATCAAGCGCAACATCTTCCTTGTAGTAAAACATCCCGGAAACAAAGTTGAACGGGCCGTCAAAATCCGAAGAGAGCGTCACCTCCTGGCTGAACTGATCCTGATCTGTTTCCTGAAAAAACGGGAAGCTTATATGTGTTGAAAGATCGTCATTGAGCGTTCGATAACCGGAAATAAGCGCAATATCGAAATCACCGACTCGACCGTCGATGCGCATGGACGCACCGAAAGCCTCAATCTCGCTTTCATGAGCTGCAAAACAACCAATTGTCCGAAAAATCAATGGCGTAGCTGACGAACATGTCTCGCCCGGATTGGGTTCCACGGTGAAAATGCTACCGTCCGTATCGGTTACAACGCTCGGGTCATCACTTTCCGCAATGATGCTGCTTGGAACAGGATCAGAATTATCATTGGTGAAATCAACCGAGAACAATGCTGACCAGTCTTCGTTGAAGGTGTGCTTCAACGCTCCCCGGAATGCAAATACCTCTTTGGCACCAGCTTCGCGTGATTCGCCTGATAAGTCACCATTTGGATTCAGCTGATGGAAACCATCTCGCTCGCTATACAAACCTGAAACCCGGATCGCTGTTGCATCACCCAGCTCGACATTGGCTATGCCTTTAAAGTTCAGGCGCGCATCACTTCCGAAACCCGCTTCAGCAGACACGGTGTTCTCCTGTTGCGGTTGCACACTAACGAGTTTAACGGCACCGCCATTCGAGTTCCGTCCGTAAAGAGTTCCTTGGGGCCCGCGAAGCACCTCGATACGCTCCACATCAACCACATCAAGAAGCGAACCAACCGTCCGGCCTAAATATATGCCATCAACATATATACCTACCGCTGGGTCGATAGCGCCCCGAGATTCGTCCTCACCGATGCCGCGGAAGAATATCCGGGCGGAGTTTGAGGTACCAGTGCCGTTTGAGATCACCACGTTAGGCACTTGGCGCTGTAAATCCAGAACACCGCGTATTTGTTTGGTTTCGATATCTGTCGCACTGAATGCCGACACGGCAACTGGAACAGACTGAAGCGATTCAGCGCGGCGCTGAGCAGTTACAATTACTTCTTCAATTTCGAACGCGGCATCAGCGTCACTATCTTGAGCAGAAACGGGTGACATCAAACCGCCGCCTATGATGAGTGCGCTCGCAGCTGTGGTCCTAGCGAGGATATATTTCATTGGTTTTCTCCCTATAATTATCACCTCTCAGCGGGTGAAAAGTTGTCCTAAACAGGGTTTGCGGTTTTTTCATACCAACCATTCCCCCACGCATTAACGGCTGAGCCACAAGTCATTTCCTCGTTCTCCCGCCAGACAGGATGCAACGCCCACTGCGTCGGAGAACACAGAAGGCGCTGCGGGAGAGACAAAGAAAACGCTGAAATTCTCGCAACAGCACGAGGCGAAAAACCAAATGTGCAGGTTAAGCGTTTAATGCCTCATCTCGCTATCATCATAAATCGCAAGAGCCCGCAACACTAATAAGTATTAATGTTATTTCAATAATACATCTTTATGGTTTTATAAGTAAATTTATAGGTTTAGAGATTTTTTCAATGGCAACGATAACAAGAAACCGTATTCAAAACTATGTTCCGTATAGTTCTTTGCTATGTTTTTTCACGAGTGAGAGTAGGTTTTTGGCAGAAAGCTTCATCGGACTGCGTTTACGATAGCAAAAATAGGCTTTTCTCACTTCAATGAAATCATCAACCGGTAAAAAGGCCAGTTCATCACGGTCAACAAAAACTTGCGACATTTCCGTGCCCAGCACCGCAACTGCATCAGAATGGATTAAGGTGTTAACAGCCAGTGTTGCAGAAGACATATCAACCAACCGTTCCGGCGGCACAACGCCAGCATCCTGAAAGACTTGTCGAAAACGGGTCCACATGCCGACTTTGCGTGACACGAGCCATACGTACTTTGCCAAATCTGCTATCTCAATTTTGGGCATCAATGTAAGTGGATGCCCCGAACGAACCGTAAGCCTGTCAACATCAGCAAATAACTCAATCGCATTCAAATCATTGCTCAGCTGCATGGAAAGCGGCGGCGCCACTAACATTAGATCTATCTCGCCGTTCAACAACTTAGGGGACAAAGAGGCAGAGTTGCCACTTTCACAATGAAGCGAAATGTCAGGCCAGCGTTCAACAAATTCACTCAGCACCTTTGGTGCCAACCGATTGGCAAACCCGGTTCCAATACCGATAGACAAGCGCCCTTTTTTGGCTCCGCGCATTGACGCCAAATCACTTTTTGCCAGCGCCATCTCTGCCATGATCAAACGCGCGCGATGCTCAAGCGCTTCTGCAAACTCCGTTGGAACCGCGCCAAACCTACCTCTTTCAAAAAGGCGGACCATCAACTCTTTTTCAAGTTTGTTCACGGCGTGAGTTACGGCAGGCTGAGACACGTTCAGGCTTTCTGCCGCACGCGCAAAGTTACGGTGCTCCATAATTGCCAGAAAATATTGCAGGCGCAGAATATCCATCTCATACCTACTTACATAAGGGGTACTAATGTATTGATCTCATTTTTTTATTAAATTTGCAATTCCACAGTGACAAAATAAGCCATAATTACACGGCCACTCGACGAAGCCTGCTTGTTATGGTTGCAGTTGTTATTATGGAAAAACGTTTATTTTTCTGAAGAGGGATTTGACTATTTCACCCCACCATTGATCTCCATCAACGAACTATCTCTATAGTTCGCTATGTACTGTTAACGGTCACCTATTCTGCCTCGACTTCCACAAAGGGAAGAACCCATGGTTCAAACAGACATGAAACAAATTGTTCTCAAGAACGCTCTTTCAGCCAAACCAAAAGCCAGTGACTTTACGCCTATTCAATCACAGAAGCCCCAGTGCCCAAAGAGCGGCGTAGTTATTCGCGTCATATACATTTCCGTGGACCCGTATGTGGGTTCCAGAATTCGCGGAAAACATATGGGCGAGATCCCCCCAGTGCCAATGGAAGGCAAAATTCCCGGCGCTGCGGTGGGCCAAGTGATTGAAACAAACAATCGAGAATTCCATATAGGAGACTACGTATATTCCATGGAGGCTGGTTGGCGGGAATTTGCCGGCCTTAAGGAGGGTACCTTTCACAAAGTAGATCCGGAGGCGGCACCGTTGTCATCATATGTTGGTGCGCTCGGCATGCCCGGCCTAACAGCCTGGGCGGGTGTTACGCAGTTAACGCAAATACGCAAAGGCGATGTCTTTTTGGTAGATGCTGCTGCTGGTCCTGTTGCCGGAACAGCGGGACAAATTGCGCGCGCAAAAGGTGCTAGCAAAGTTATTGGAGTCGCCGGGGGTGAAGAAAAATGCCAGATGGTCGTCGACACATACGGATTTGATGCCTGCCTTAACTATAAGCAGGACGGTTGGCAGGAAGAGCTTAAAGAACACGCCCCTGACGGCATCTCGGTATATTTCGAGAATGTTGGTGCGGACATGCTCGCTTTTGCGGTCCAAAATATGCAGCTTTATGGTCGCGCCATCTTATGTGGTCTCGCCGCCCACTATCATGGAGGGCCACCTGCTACTACGCTGATAGGCCCCATAATCGGCAAGCGCGCGACATTTCACGGGCTGGTTGTTTATGATTTCTATGACCAGTGGCAAAACTTTCTAAACGAAATGGCGCCTCTGGTTAAATCGGGTCAAATTAATATCTGCGAAGACAGAGTGGACGGTTTGGAGCAGGCGCCAGTTCTTTTAGAGAAGTTGATGGCGGGGGCAAATGTCGGAAAATGCGTTGTCGTGGTAGCACCAGAGACAGTTTAGCGGTTGTTTGAGCGGAAATATTTGCCAAAAAAACGACCAAACCATTGTGGCCCTGTCCGGTTAACAACCCCGGCGAATTCAAAAAACATCGACAGTTTATATTGAGCATCTATGTCCAAACAAAAAAAAGGGGCACCGTTGGGGTGCCCCTATTCCTAGATTTGATGCTGTTTAGAAGTTGAAAGAAACTTCAACACCGTACCGGCTAAGCGCACCCGGATGGTTGAATGACCCGCCAAACTCAGGCGCAGGAATTACCTCTTCCAGAAAGCTTTCGTTGGTAATATTTGAACCAAACGCCGTAAGCGCCCAGCCTTCACCGCGAATACCGACACGTATATCAACTGTATGGTAGGCATCGCGCTGCGCGTTGGAAAAGTCTGCTATACCCAGACCGCCAGCCCCGGCACCAAACCCAAGCTCAAACAAAGGTTGGAAAATTGTGGCACGCTGGCCTTCCTGTACAGTATGGAACCATGTTGATCCGATAAACTGGGCGTCGACACGACCAAACAAGGTTAGCGTCTGCGAAATCGGATAGTCAAAATCAGCTCCCACATTTACCGTATAATCCGGCGTATAGGGCGACTTGTTACCAACAGTATCAGGACGCGAGCTATTTTCCTGAATTTCGCTTTCCGTGAAATTTGCACCGCCGAAAATCCGGAAATGTTCATCCAGATGAACCGTTGCACCAAGTTCACCGCCGTATAGTTCCACTTCATCAACATTCGAGACAACCCGAAGCAGCCCGAACGTTCCGACGAAGAATTCGAAGAACTGCATGTCCGTTACTTTGGTATAATATGCAGAACCGGAAAGCTGTAGGCGACCATCAAACAAGTTCGACTTGAAACCAGCTTCAAAAGCACTCGACGTCTCTTCTTCATAGTCATCAGTGATAACCGGCAAATCAACTCCAAGGTCGTCAGCAAAATTGATTCCAATACCGCCATTAATGAAGCTGTTGTTGAAGATGTTCACTGTTGCGGCACTACCAGAGTTGTTAAAACCGCCGGCTTTAAAGCCAACTCCCCAACTGGCAAAAACCGTAAGCTCGTCCGACGCGTCCCATGTGAGTGCCACTTTGGGCTCAAACTCAGAGAAAGTGCGTTCCTGGTCAGGGATCGTCCCGGTTGAATTGATCAGGCTTGAAAGCGCAGGATTGAGCGGGTCATTGAAAACACCGTCAAAATTCAAATCAATAACCGACTGGGTTGCACCAAATGGCACAAGGCTCGAAACTTCACGCTTCTCATTATCGTATCGAAGTGCAAGCGATAGTTCGACATCATCGTTTACGTCATATTGGAGCTGGCCAAACACGGCAAAAACGGTGCTGTCAAATTGATCGTGGATCAGCGATGCCGTCGCATTTGGCCCACTTGGCTGATATAGGCCGCGAATAGGGTCGGCCCCACCGTCCCGGTTGAGAGAAACCCCAACCTGACGATCAATATCAAGGAAGTAGGTACCAATCATCCACCGAAGGTCACTGTCATCGTCTGACGCCAACCGCAGTTCAGCACTGAAGTCTTTCTGGTTGCGCAGCTGTTCCTGGATGCCGTCACACGTACTCGGCGTATATGCGCCAAGGAACGATCCGTTTGGATCAAAGATAACACCCGTCGGAGTTTGCCCAATAAATTGCGGTGCCAACAGGGTTTGGCCCGCAGCATTCAGGTCCGCAATTGATTGTTGGCAGGCTGTGTCATTGTTGTAGAAACCGAAAGCCGCCGACGTACCGTCAGAAATTAAATCATTCTCGATATCGCTGTATAGAACCCAACCAGTTAAGACCATTCCGTCCAGGTCATAATCAAACTTGGTTGAAAACTCGAACGATTCTTGATCATTGTCCGATGCCACATTCGACTGGAATAAGAAGTCAAAGTCATTCACATCCTGGAATGCCGCTGGTGTATTGGTCCCTGCGGCAAAAACAGGAAGATTGAAAGTAGAGTTAAATGTGATCGACCCGGCGTCCACTTTGCCGTATCGCATTTTCATATCGACGTTCAGGTTTTCCGTGCCCTCCCAAACAAGGCGACCATTAATATTGTAGCCTTCGAAACGGTCTACAATTTTGGCGTTATTTTGGAAACTGTTCCGATAGAAACCATCGGATTTGCGCCAATCGGCGGCAAGCCGGAAAAACAGCTCATCTTCAACCAAAGGTCCGGAGGCAGACGCCTTAACCAGATAGCTGTTATCCTCCGCAAAACTTGCGGTCCCGTTAACGGCGACCTCGTTCCCAGGCTTCGTCGTTTTGACGATGATAGCGCCAGCTGCAGCATTGCGACCATAGATCGCCCCTTGCGGCCCTTTGAAAATTTCGATCTGAGACAGATTAGTATATTCACGGTTAAAGGCTGCTGGGTTCGTATAGAGAACCCCGTCCAGAATATAGGCAAAACTGTTTTCCGCGTCGCGCGCACCGTTGATACCACGGATGTTAACCTGTGTGTCGCCGACTTCTGCAGCATTCACCATGGTAACACCCGGTGTAAGCGCGATGAAGTCCTCAGCCCGTTCCACACCCGCATTGCGAATGGTGGAAGCCGAGATCACTGATACAGTGCCCGGCACATCTTTCAGGCTTTCAGACCGTCGTCGTGCAGTAACGACAATTTCTTCCAGCGAAAACCCTTCATCGTCATCTTGCTGTGCTGTAGTGGGCGCAGAAATAAAGGCCGACGATAAGATGGCGATACTTGATACGCCCGCAATCGATAGAGCGCTGTGATTCCTTGTGTTCATAGTCCCCTCCTCATGTTCCCTATTGAGCAATTAATTATGCCCTTCAACTTGCGTTCATTTGTTACACTCAGGAACTACAAGCCTTGTGAAGTCTATTAATGACTTTATTGTCAGTTAAGGCAGTATATTGCATCTATAGCAATATTGTATACATTTATGATAATTATTTTACGACGGAGTATACAAATCGGATGTCTAAGGCGACAGAAAAAGCATACACCATCATTCGAGAGAACATTCTCAACGGTGGATACCCACCAGGAACGCACCTGAAAGAAGGTGAGTTAGTGGAAAAATGCGGTGTTAGCAGAACCCCAGTAAGAGACGCCCTGCGTCAATTGGCGACCGACAGATATGTAGTCACCCATCGCAATCAAGGTGTATTTGTTAATCAATGGACTGTTGATGACATCAAAGATATCTTTGAATTACGCTCAATTCTGGAATCAATCGTGGTTGAACGGGCTGCAATTCACATCTCTAGTGATGACGTTGCCAACCTGAAAGCAATCCACCTGAAAATACAAACTATGCTGGATCAGAACGGCCCTCCGAAGGTTGAGGTCTTTCTTGTTGAAAACAAAGCGTTTCATCAAATCTTGATCAGCGCGGCAAATAGTAGAACGCTGGCCGACACGTTAGCGCAGATTGTCCAGCCACCTCTCATTGCCCAAACGGCCCGCCAATACACGCGCCAGGAACTTCAACGCAGCAATGATCATCATCTGGACATTATAAATGCACTTGAAGCAAAGGACGGTGCGTGGGCAGCATCCGTAATGAAGACACACATCATTTCCGCCCAACGAAAATTTGTGAACACCTATAAAGACGAAGAAACGTAAAGGCTTTACGAAGTCCAGCCGGACCGAGCTCGTGAGACAATATCATCGCTTGTCACGATATCCGCATATTTTGCCCCAAGATCAAAAATATTGGCTTTGTGAACGCCCGCATCGCGGTCACCGCACGCATCTTCCACCACAAGCGGAATGAAGCCATTTTGAAGCGTGTCAAGCGCGCTTGCACGCACACAACCAGATGTACTAACCCCAGTAATCACCACACTGTCACAGCCAAACGCTCTCAGCGTGCTCGCCAATGACGTACCAAAATATGCGCTGGCATATTGCTTTGTAACGACAATTTCGCCGCCTATAGGCGCAAGGTCTGCAGGCGGTTCTGCGAAGGGGTTGCCTTTGTCAAAACACTTTAGCGCCGCTACCTTCTTGTAAAATAATCCACCATCTGCACCACCGGCACCATACTCTACACGAGTATGAATAATCGGTCGGTCGGCAGATCTGAAAGCATCCAGAAGTATTTTAATGTTCCTGTGCTCAGCCTCTATCCCCGCATACAGGGGCGCAGACGGGTCCAAGTATGCCATACACATATCAATTATCAGCAACGCTGGCGTCTTGCCAAAACCTAATTGGCCACCAAAGCCCGCGGCTTCATAGTCCTCTTCAAGTGTTGGCTTGGCACCTGTGTCAATCATCAAATAGTTCCAGCGTCTCGCATTTCTTTGAGTTCGGCTTCAGACTTTCCGAGCAGTTCACCGTAAACTTCACAGTTATGTTGACCCAGCTCAGTCGGTCCAGCCCAGCGAATTTCCCCCGGTGTCTGTGAAAGTTTGGGAAAAACATTCTGCATGTAAAGCTTATCATAGGCGGGATGATCAACTTTCACAATCGCATCGCGTGCTTCATATTGAGGGTCGCTTAGCATATCCGGCGCCTTGAATATCTTCCCTGCGGGAACACCGTGCTCGTCCATCAACGCCTGCATTTCATCGCTTGTGAACCCTTTGGTCCATTCACTGATCATCGCGTCTAGCTCAACTTGCCGTTCACCCCGTGCATGGTGGGTCGCATAGTCCGCATCTTCTGCCATTTCTGGCTTCCCCATCGCCGCAGCAAGCCTTTTGAAAACAGTATCCTGATTGGCTGCGATCAATATATCGCCGTCCTTGGTGGGGTATGCGTTTGACGGCGCGACCTTTGGCAAAACAGAGCCCGTGCGCTCACGGACAAAGCCTTGTTCGGTGTATTCCGGAACTACCGATTCCATCATCGCCAAAACCGCCTCATAAATCGCAGAGTCGACAACTTGCCCCTCGCCGGTCTGGTCGCGGTGGCGCAAAGCCATCAAAGCACCTAAACAAGCGTATGTAGCGGCAAGCGAATCGCCAATAGATAGACCAATGCGGCTCGGCGGCGTCGCTGGATCACCTGCCAGATTGCGCATACCACCCATTGCCTCACCGATCGAGCCGTAGCCTGCCTTTTTTGCATAAGGACCGGTTTGGCCAAACCCGGAAACCCTGATCATAATCAAACGGGGATTTATTTTTTTAAGTTCTTCATATGAGAGGCCCCATTTTTCCATCGTGCCTGCACGGAAATTTTCCAAGAGGAAGTCGGTTTTCTCAACCATTTCCTTTAAAATATCCTGGCCTTCTTTTTCCCGCAGATTAAGGGTTACACATTTTTTATTGCGCGAAACAACGGGCCACCAAAGCGGCGCGCTCTGGCCCCATTTTCTCATGGGGTCACCAATGCCTGGCGCTTCCACCTTAATCACTTCAACGCCGTGATCTGCCATCAATTGACCGCAAAAGGGACCGGCAATCAATTGGCCCAATTCGATCATCCTAAGGCCCTTTAAGGCGCCGAAATTAGTGGCACTCATCACTTGTCATCTCCCAATGATGTATCTCAACGATAATGGTGTTTATATTGGCGTATGATTCTTTTAACAGATTTTTTGTATACAATCGCTTAACTGAATTGTATACATTTTTCATAATTTCAAGTTAGGCAATAGATGACTGTGACAGGTAATTCACAACGAACAACAAATATTGAAATTCTGGAAGTTGGTCCGCGGGATGGCCTACAGAATGAAAAGGTAGTGTTCTCAACGGCCAACAAGCTTCACATGATCAAGGGCGCTATTGATGCGGGTGTCCGGCGCATGGAAGTGGCTAGTTTTGTTCACCCCCAGCGCGTGCCGCAAATGGCAGATGCAGAGGATGTCATCGCTGGCCTCGCCGACCGAAAAGACATGACCTATATAGGCCTTGTCCTGAATAAACGAGGCTTGTTGCGCGCCTTTGCCACCCGCGAAGGCAACAAACGCGGTGTTGATGAAGTGGGTTGCGTCGTTGTGGCAACCGATACATTCGCCGAAAAAAACCAGGGCCAAACATCCCTGGAGTCCGTCGATAGTGCCAAAGATATGATCCGCATGGCAAAGGTCGAGGGCATGTCTGCACAAGCAGCCATTTCAGCTTCTTTCGGATGTCCGTTTGAAGGGCGTGTTGATCAAGACCATGTTGTTGCCATGGCTGAAAGCATTGCAGAAGCGGAGCCGCGAGAAATCGCAATTGCAGATACCGTCGGTGTTGCCTCGCCGTTACGTGTCACTGAATTGATTTCAAAAATTAGGGCGCGCCTGCCCGATATGCCGTTGCGGGCGCATTTCCATAACACCCGCAACACTGGTCTCGCCAATGCTTGGGCCGCTTATGAAGCGGGTGTTGCAACACTTGATGCTTCAGTCGGCGGTCTTGGTGGTTGTCCATTTGCGCCGAAAGCCACCGGAAATATTGGCACTGAAGACCTGTTGTATCTTCTCGACGAGTCCGATGTGGAAACCGGGGTCGAGCTCGAGCAGGTAATTTCGCTAGCAAACTGGGTCGAAGGTCAACTTGGCCGCACACCGCCAGCCATGGTCAGCCAGGCGGGCGGGTTCCCGAGTAGCAACAAACAATTTTAAAGTAAATCATCGGCCGCGAGCCATCGTTAAGGGAGTGGGGTAAAATGTCATATCGATTAGGCGTGGATGTTGGGGGTACTTTTACAGACCTTCTATTGATCGACGAGAAAACTGGCGTAACCTGGCGTGACAAAGTGCCAAGTACACCGCATGACCCGTCAGAAGCTGTCATAAGCGGCACCAAGGCAATTTGCGATCAGGCCAGCATCAAGCCTTCAGACATTGAACAGTTTCTGCACGGCACCACGGTTGCCACAAACGCGGTTCTGGAAGGTAAAGGCGCGAAAACTGGCCTGGTTGTCACAGAAGGTTATCGCCAGATTTTGCAAGTTGCCCGGTCATTGGTTCCCGGCGGATTGGCCGCATGGATTACTTGGCCGAAGCCAGTTCCGCTGGCTGCCCTTGAGTGTACCGTCGAGATCGACGAACGCCTGGACGCAAACGGCGGCGTCGTGAAACCTGTTAACCGCACGCAAGCAAAGGCCGCACTGGAAAGCCTGAAGTCTGAAGGCATTGAGGCACTGACTATCTGCACCATCAACAGCTACATCAACGGTGTGCACGAAACGGAAATCGCCGAAATTGCAAAAGAGGTTTTCCCTGACTTGCCAATTACCCTTAGCCATGAAGTACTGCCTGAAATGCAGGAGTATGAGCGTGCACTAACCTCTGTCGCCAACTCGCTCGTGCGCCCGATCATGGCAATGTATGTCTCGAACCTACGGGGTGAGCTGCGCAAGCTGGGCATGGAAGGTCGCATTAACCTGCTGCGCTCGGACGGTGGCCTTATGGGCTCGGAAAAATCAGAAGGCCATCCCGTAAACCTGCTGATGTCTGGCCCCGCTGGAGGCGTTACAGGCGCACTCTGGTCCGCCCGCAACGCCGGTCTCAAAAACATCCTGACACTTGATGTTGGTGGCACGTCCACTGATGTGGCGCTTATCGAAAACGGTGAACCACGTTTAAGGCGTGAAACCAGCGTTGGCCATTTGACAGTGCGCGCTTCATCACTAGACGTAAAAACAGTCGGTGCTGGCGGCGGCTCGATCGCTCATGTACCGGAACTTACCGGCGCTCTGCGTGTTGGGCCGGAATCAGCGGGCGCCGTGCCCGGCCCGGCAGCATACGGTAAAGGCGGCGAGGCACCAACCGTGACCGACGCCCATGTCGTACTCGGTAACTTGCCCGCTGCTCTGCTGGGCGGTTCCTTCAAGCTGGATGTCGCAGCGGCAACTGCAGCTGTTCAGACAATCGCTGATGCATTGAGCGTAACCATTCAGGAAGCCGCACAAGGGATCATCGACATTGCCAACGAAAATATGTTTGGTGCATTGCGGCTTGTATCAGTGCAGCAGGGCTATGACCCCCGCGACTTCGCCTTGATGGGTTTCGGAGGCGCGGGTTCGCTGCACTCCAACGCTGTTGGCAAGCTGATGGGCTCCTACCCTGTTATCGTGCCAGTTAGCCCGGGTGTGCTGTGTGCAACGGGTGACGCAACCACCCAGATGCGCTACGAGCATGCGCGCTCTTTCAATCGAACTGTCAAACAAACCGACGACGGCGAAGTGGCCAAATGGCTCGCCAGCATGCGCGAAACGGTTGTTAAAGAACTGGAAGACGAAGGTGTACCACGTGGCAAGCAAATCATCACGTTTGAAGCGGGCGTTCGCTATTCGGGCCAAGGCTTTGAAGTCGATCTGCCGATCAACATTGAAGACTTCGAAGCCGGCAGCGGCGTGAAAGCTCTGCAAGCCGCTTTCGACGATGAGCACAAGCGCCTATTCACTTTCAATCTTGATGTTGTTCACGAGATTGTAAACCTGCGCGCTATCGCGCTAGGCAAAGGTGCTGAAATGCCGGCGATCAAAGTTGCACAAGGTGACGGTGATCCAGCCCAAGCCAAAGTTAGCGACCATACTATGTGGTGTGGCGGCGCTAAACATGATGCGGTGGTCTATGAGCGGTCCAAGCTTGAAAAAGGCGATCGAATTCCGGGGCCCTGTATTGTCACCGAAATGGACAGCACAGCCGTCATTCTGCCCGACCATGTGGGCGAAGTGGATACCTATGGTAACATTCTTATCAACCCGACAGCATAAGGGGAGGACGACCAATGCCTGCAACAATCATTGAAACAAACACCACCCCATTTGCCAAAACAGCAGTGGATACAATCACCCTCGACATCATCGAGAATGCGTTGAGAAACGCCCGGGAAGAAATGGACGCAACCCTGTTCCGCACTGCCATGAGCCCGGGCATCCGCGAACAAGGCGATGCCTTTCCGCTGATCGCAGACCGTGAAGGCCTGATGGTGGTTGGCCAGTTCGGTAGCTTCATCGACGGATTTCTCAACGGTTACGGCGGCGACATTGAAGAGGGCGACATGATCTGGCTTGCCGACCCCTACAGTTGTGAAGGCGCTGTGTCGCACAATAATGACTGGCTGATAATCCGCCCAATATTTGTCAAAGGCCGACTGGTTAGCTGGGCCTGCATGTTCGGCCATATGACTGACATTGGCGGTAAGGTGCCAGGTAGCATGCCCACAGACGCCACCAGTATTTTCGAGGAAGGCGTACGCATTCCGCCGATAAAATTGTTTAAGAAAGACGTGCTACAGGAAGACATTCTGACACTGGTTCTGCACCAGGTGCGCATGCCGGAATGGTGCCGCGCAGATTTACTTGCGATTGTCGCCAGCTGCCGAGTGGCGGAAAAGCGCGTGATTGAAATTTGCGAACGCTTCGGCGATGACTTTTTCGCTTCTGCGACCGACGAATTATTGGCGCGTAATAAACGAGCGATGGGTCATTTGATCAATACCGCCGTCAGCGAGGACAGGGTTAGTTTCGAAGATTATATCTGTGATGATGGTCGCGGGTTCGGGCCTTACAAAATCAAATGTACCATGTGGCGTGAGGGTGAAACGGTTGTCCTTGATTTCGATGGAACAGACCCGCAAGCCATTGGTTCAATTAACTTTTACCTGAACGAAAACATGCTAAAAATGTTCTTCGGCATTTATATGGTGATGGTTTTCGACCCGCAGGTTATGTTCAACGATGGCTTCTATGACCTTGTGGATGTTCGCATCCCGCAGGGCAGCTTGCTCAAACCAAACTTCCCGGCGGCACTATCATGTCGCACCCATGCTTTGGGCCGGATTTTCGACATCCTCGGCGGCCTGCTTGGCCAGGGACAGCCTGAATTTCTAAATGCAGCTGGCTTCTCATCCAGCCCGCATCTGATGTTCTCGGGATTTGACAAAGACAGCGGCGAATGGTTCCAACTGTTCCAGATTGGTTTTGGCGGCATCCCCGGCAGACCCTGGGGTGACGGACCAGACGGCCACAGCCTATGGCCCGGCTTTACCAATGTGCCCAACGAGTTTCTGGAGCGCTACTTCCCTATGCGCATTACCGATTATACCTCTATCCCGGATAGTGGCGGTGCAGGCCTTAATCGCGGCGGCAACGGTATCCTGATGACCTATCAGTTCCTCAACAAAGGCACTGTGTCCATCCATGATGATCGCTGGTTCACTTACCCTTGGGGTGTGAATGGCGGTGAGCCGGGTGCACGGTCTACAAAGATACTACGACGGGCAGACGGCACCGAGGAAGTGTTGGCCTCTAAATGCGACCGAGTTGATGTGTTTGAAGGTGACGAGCTGGATTACATCACCTGGGGAGGCGGCGGATGGGGCAACCCGCTAGAGCGCGACGCTGACCTGGTAGCGCTTGAAGTGAAACAAGGCCTGGTGTCAGAAGGCGGCGCTTTCAACAACTACGGCGTGAAGATAGCGGCGGACGGCAGCGTTGATATTGCAGCTACGGAAGCCAAACGCGCAGAGCTTGCCAAAACACAGGTAACCGGTGAAATCTTCAACTACGGCCCCGACTTGGCGGCCATTCGCGCCAACTGCAAAGCGGAAACCGGCCTAGATGCACCGATCCAGCCAAGCTGGTAGTATCACCCACACAAATCACTAAAAAAGGCTGGCATATGCCAGTCTTTTTTATTGCAAAGACACCGGAAGTGGGTGCGTGTAAGTCATGGTTGGCTCTTCGGTAAGAAGCGTCAAAATATGGGCCCAGTCACCCGATGCAACTATTCGATCATAATGCTCTCGGTGCAGCGTTATACTCTGCCAGCGTTCAACCAGAATAAATTCCCGGTCATCTTCAGCCCCGCGGTATACCTGCGCAGTTTGAAAACCCGCCTCGCCCGTCATTGCTTTTTCAACTCCTGCCATAATTTTCTTAAATTCCTGCTGATGGTCTGAATGCGTTTTGAAATGGATTACTAAATAGACGCTAGTGTCGTTCGCCCCTTCACTTGCAAATGTCGAATTGGAAAATAGCGATAGAAAACCTGCCACTAACGCCGCCATCAAAGTTACCTTGCTGGGCCTCTTTTTAGAAAAAACTATCATTTATCTTTCCTTTTTAGGGTATTTTAAGACTGTATTTTCAGTTAGTTGTTTCGATACTGTGTTCTATTGCTCAACTCAAACATCAATTATGAAATGACCCTTTCATGCAAGAAACGTTCAACTGGCAAGACCTAAAATTATTCATAGAGGTGGCTGACGCCAAGGGGTTGGCAGGTGCTGCCGCTGCAACTGGCATAAGTGCGCCAACGCTTGGGCGGCGTATGTTATCTTTGGAACAGATAGCAGGGCGCGAGCTGTTTATTCGGCACCGCAACGGGTATGATTTAACAATTGCGGGCAAAGACCTGCTCTCACATGCTCGCGCAATGCAAAAGGCCTATGCCGGTGTTAAACGATGGCAGGAAGACGCCGACACAACACCTACGGTAAAAATCTCAGCCGGCGTCTGGACAAGCCAGTTCATTGCCAGCAATAGCAGGCACCTTTTGTCGAAAACGATGAACATACGCTTGGCTTTAACGCCAGATAACAACTTTGTCGACATCGCCAAACGCGAGGCTCACTTAGCGATCCGAAACCAACGGCCTTCTCAAAACGGGTTGGCGATCAAAAAATTGGGAACTGTTGAATTTGCTGTATACGGCGCCCGCAGCCTCCAAGACACTCACCGACCCAAACCTGAGTTCGCCGATCTGTTTACCGATTTTCCCTGGGTCGCCTTTAAGCCTCGAAACAGTAGCACAGCCTCCGCAACATGGCTCGGCCGTCGATTGAGGAAACCGCCCCGATTGAGCTGCAGCTCGCCAACACCGGTTCTGGAAGCAGCGCGCGGCGGAACCGGGCTTTGTGTTTTGCCCTGCTTTATCGGGGACGCTGAGCCGTTGCTAGCGAGGTGTAGCCAACCGATCAATGAATTGTCGCATACGCAGTGGCTGGTTAGCCACGATGAGGACCGGCACCTCAAGCATGTTAAAACGATAGCGAAACGGGTAACAGCCATCTTCAAAAATCAATCGCGGCTTTAAGTTATATATCGGTCTGTCAAAGGTCCATGATACGGTCAACATCATCCACGGTTTCTTCAAGGCTACTGAAATAGGGAGCAACAATGAACAGGCTCATTGATATGGATCATTGTTTCGGTGCAGCTGTCTTGGTCTGCTACAAGCTCGTTAATCGTCTCATACAATCAGCGGGGAAAAGCCGTGGCAACAGAAGAAACCACTATGTTGCAATCAAGCAAAACAGCGCGTGAGTTTTTCGAGGACGTTATTGCTAATCCCGCACGCGCCAAATTTGGTTTTGGTGATAAATTGGCGATCGTGAATGTGGATCCGCAGAAGGCCTATACCCGGCCTGATCTGTTCAAAACCGCCTACATCACCGACCCCAAGCAGATGGCTTATATCAACCAAATCTCAAAGTTGGCGCGGGCCAAAAACCTGCCGGTCGCATGGACCCATGTGGCCTATATGGACGATGCATCAGACGCCGGGGTGTGGGGCACGCGCACCGACACACCAGATAGCCTGCAAAATATCAAATATGGCTCGGTGCGGCACGAATTTGACGACCGGCTTGAAATCGATGAATCCTGCGACGCTGTTTACACCAAACGCATGCCTTCGGCGTTTTTTGAAACCCCGCTGGCGTCCTTCCTCAAGTGGCATGCAGTAGACACTGTTGTTGTCACCGGTGGTTCCACTTCGGGCTGCGTGCGCGCCACGGCCGTTGATGCCCTGTCGCACGGTTACCGCACCATCGTGCCTGAAGAATGCGTTGCCGATAAGCATGAAAGCTATCATTTCGCCAACCTTACTGACCTGCAGCTCAAATATGCAGACGTGGTCAAGGTTCAGGATGTGATCAATTGGCTAGATGCATACAGTGCCAAGTAGGAGGCTGTGATGAAATACGATCCCGGCCTCTATGATTATTGGCCTTATGAGAACCGCCCCAAGATCACTTGGCCAGGCGGCAAAAAAGTCGCCTTTT
The DNA here is from genome assembly GCA_011088215.1 of Sphingomonadales bacterium. GTDB lineage: Bacteria > Pseudomonadota > Alphaproteobacteria > Sphingomonadales > Kordiimonadaceae > Kordiimonas. Next base: position 67,978 of record JAALKD010000003.1, read on the forward strand.
GGGTCGCGCCCAATATAGAGTTTTACGAGCTAGATCCACCTGCAAACCCCCAGCGAAAAAGCTGGCCTCGGCCGCACCCTGACATTGTGCCCTACAGCTACCGCGACCACGGCAACCGCGTTGGTCATTGGCGTCTTATGGAAATGATGGACGAATTCGGCGTGCGCGGCTCCATCTCGCTTTCGGTTGCCATGTGCCAACATCACCCTGAAATTATTGAAGCCTGCGCTGCCCGCAACTGGGAGTTTTTCAGTCACGGTATTTATAACACGCGCTATATTTACGGTATGGATCGCGCTCAGGAAGAAAGCATCCTGCTCGATTCCATCAAAACGGTTGAGGCCACCACCGGCCAGCGCATTCGAGGCTACCTTGCTCCAGCGCTTACCCACACCGAAGACACCATCGACCTGCTGGCGGAAAACGGGTTTTGGTACAGCTGCGACCTGTTCCAGGATGACCAGCCACAACCCTTAAAAACCAAGAATGGCAACAAGCTGGTTTCCATGCCCTATTCGCTTGAGGTCAATGACCACTATGCCTTCAACGTCTACGGTCAAAGCGCCCGCCAATATGCTGACCTATTGAAACGGCAGTTTGATACCCTGCTGGAGGAAGGCGCAGACAGCGGCACCGTAATGTGCATTCCGCTGCATGCCTATTTGATTGGCCGCGCCCACCGCATTGGGCCGTTCCGCGACGTGCTGGACTATATCACCAGCCACAAAGACGATGTGTGGGTCACCACAGCATCAGAGATCGCAGAGTTTTACATGAACAACTGCTATGACGAGGCACTGGCCAATATCGCTGCGGCGCAAACACCTGCGAGGGAGGCCTCATAATGTCGCTTCCTGAAGATTATCTGAAATACCCCCACCGTAGCCACGGCATGGACCACACGCTGTATCCTTGGTCAAACCTGATGGACCGCAAGCCTGTCAAATGGCCAGACGACAAATCGGTTGCGTTATGGATTACGGTAGCATTGGAATATTTCCCACTCACCCCCAACGACGGGCCTTTCCGCGCCCCCGGTCATATGGTTACGCCTTACCCTGATTACCGAACCTTCACCACGCGTGATTACGGTAACCGTATCGGCGTGTTCCGTATTATGAAAGTGCTACAAAAACTGGATCTAAAGGCATCTGCACCCATGTCCGTAGAAGCGGCCAAACGGTATCCGGCACTGCTGGAGGCAGTTCAAAAATGCGACTGGGAAATCATCGGCCACGGCATGGACATGAACCATATTCATTATGGCGGCATGGACGCGGACGTGGAAGAAAAACAGATTGTGGATTGTTTGGATGACCTTGAAGCACTGACAGGCAGAAAACCACAGGGCTGGCTTTCTCCCGCACGCTCCGAAAGTGAAAACACACTCGCGCTATTGGCAAAACACGGCGTCGAATATGTATGTGATTGGGTCAATGATGACATGCCCTATCCTATGACCACCGAAGGTGGGCCGCTGGCCGCCATGCCGCACACCATGGAACTGGAAGATAGACAACTGATGGTCACACTGGGTCAAAACGAGGAAACCTACGAAGAACAAATTCTGGCTGCTTTTGACCTGCTCCGGCAAGAAGCAAAAACAACAGGTGGCCGCATCTTGCACTTGTCATTGACACCCTATGTCATCGGGCAACCCTTCCGCATTCATATCCTCAAGTCTGTATTATCAAAACTTGTAGAAAGCGGCGACATCTGGAGTGCAACCGGTGGCAAAATTCTGGAAGTCTGGAAACAACAGAGCTAAACGTTAATCCGCCATTTCATACAGATCAATTTTGCTACCACCGGGTGCAATTGCCTCTGCAATATTCACAGAACCTACACCTGACAGAGGCATGTCTACTGCGATGTCGGAAACTTCAAAGCCCATTGCGCGCAGTTTAACGACCATTGCCTCCAGGCCTTCAACCGGAAACCGCAGGCGCGCAAGGCCTCGATTTGGCATGGATGTTCGGCCGGAGAAGTCCCGCCCCGTTGCGCCTTCATAAGCAAGAAGCTCAATGCTGCCTTCATTTCTACCCTGCGGGTGTAAAATTGAAACATCACGGATTACTGAGGTGGCCATATTGTGGGGGATGCCCAACACATTGGGGCCTGCTTCCCTGGACCCGCTTTTATGTTCAAGGTAGGACGTAAACCCGAGGCCCTCACGCCAGAAACGGCGCGCTTCTGTAATGTCAGCCACAATCATGGTTGCGTTAAAGGCACGTGAAAATTTCTTCAAATTAGGCCAGCCCTCCAGCGTTGGTTTAACCCGTTCAATGACGGCGATACGCACACTGTCGGGGCCTCGCGGCAACCACTCTTTCACCACAAACGGACCAAAGGAAAACTGCACCGGATCACTGAAAGAAGACCATCCGCGTTTCATCAATGCCATGCGCGCAGTGTCCATATCCGCAATGCGCATGTTAAAATCAAAAATACCACCCGTGTCCCACGCCTGATCATTAGGGCGAATAAGCGGCGCTGCGGTGCCGTCGAATTCGATCAGACGCACAAACCCACGCTTGGACCCTGGGTTGGCGAGCAACGTGTATTTCGCTGCCGCCCCCACATCCCACATTTTGAGCCACTTTCTATCCACGTTCCCGGTTCCGATAACCTGCCACGCACCAACCTCTTCGAACATAGTCTGAAGCTGACCACCGTTGGCTGTAACAATAACAATCTCATGATAACCGGCTGTAACGGTTTGTGCATTTGCACCGGCAAACGGCGCGACCAAGAGAACAATCGCCACTAATACAGAGGAAAATTTTTCGATCATGCGTCCAACCATTCTCTTATCCTCCCGGCAACAGTTTTTGCATCTACATCAAACAAATCGCCGCTCAGGTCTGGCCATTCCTGAAGCGTGGCATTTTGAAACAGTGGTGCCGCTTTACGGCTGCTTGCGGCCAGCATTTCATCCGGTATGGGAATAAGAACCGGATGAGACAACGACGGTAAAACCACGTCCGGATCAAATTTGAACACGGCAGCAAAGCCCCGGTTCATGCCGTCCGCGCCCGGGCGTAAACTTTCCGCAAACAATGCCAAAAATTGGTCGTCTGACTGCTTTCCCTGCGCTTTCAGACCCATGTCCCAGCGTTTCAGGATATAGCCCTCTTCGGTAAAGTAAGGCCGCGTTTTAGAAAACATCTCTAGTCGAGCTGCTCGATCTTCTACTGCCACATAAGGAATGCCCGGCAAAACCAGTTTCCGCACCCGTTCAGGGGCAAGGTGTGCGACCGCAGCGGCGACAAACGAGCCAGTGTGAAAGCCCATCAAATCTACAGTTTCCAGCTCCAGTGCATCCAGCATCTCAACCATAACTGCCGCGTAGCCTTCCATAGTCGAATCGCTGTCTAACGCGTCCGAGCCACCGTATCCCGGCGTATCCGGGCAAACCACCAATCGATCCGTTGCCATTTCAGGGGCAAAGCTATTGTAGCAAAGCCCAGAGTATGGGCTCATGTGAAAACAGACCAACGGAGTCGGGCCACACTGTTTATCGCCAGCAACCCTCAGATGAAGCTGGCCTGTCGAGCAATCGATATATTTTCTGGTCATGCTAGTCATTCGTCACTCCAGTTAATCATCAAGTTTGTAAATCACGATCAGGTGGCCGTCATGATCGAGAAAACCTTGCTGACGGCCTTTTCGGCCATCCCTCGTTTCAAGACGGTTTACAGAAAAAACTTCTAAACCTTCGTCGCGCGCCTGCGCGATTACATCGTCAAAGTCGACTACATCCAGAACGATCGCTGCGCGGTACGGCAAAGACGCTGGTCGCATCTCCACGCCTTTAACTTCAGTTAAACCCATGACCCGTGGTTGTGTAGCGGAGCTAAGCGTGGCCGCACGAATTTTCGCGCCGCTATCAACGCCGAAAACTTCATACCCGTAATCTCCCTCTTCAAGTTCGTTGAGGCTGACAACTTTCAGGCCCAAGATACCCTGATAAACCCGTAAAGCACGATCCAGGTCGCTAACCACATAATTGGCGCGCTGAAGCCTTACGCCCGGAGCCGCATTTTCTTCCGTCTCTTTTTGAAAAGGCAAAGCTGTTGCCGGAAACAGCACAAAGAAGAGCAATAAAATTATCGAACTGCGCAAAGGTTTCATCACAGACCGTGCTCGTTGAATAAATGCAAAATTGCAGGAGAGGCACAAGTAAAAATCATTTGGGATGTTCAAGGATTAAATAAATCACGATTAGATTGCCATCATAATCCAAAAACCCTAGCTCCCTTCCTTTGCGGCCGTCTTTTGTCTCCAGACTGCCCTCTTTAAAAACGGTAAGCCCGGCTTCTTTGGCTCGGTTCATCACGCCGTCAAAATCTGTGCATTCAAGCACAATTGCTGACCGACTTGGGAGCGGCACATCATCAAGCTCGACACCCTTCAGTTCAGTGAGTGCCATGACATTTGGTTGCTCAGGCGTGCCCAGTACCGCAAAACGCATTTTCGCGGCGCGGTCAATCTGAAACACCTCATAGGAATAGCTGTCTTCCGCCGATTCTTTGATGAAAACAACATCAAGGCCCAGCACATCACGGTAGACCGGTATCGCCCGGTCCAGGTCGCGCACAACATAGTTGGATCGCTGGAATCGTACGGGTGGTTTTTCAGAGATTGATTGGGCCATTGCATTTCCTTTTGTTATATAGATATACTTATATAACATTTAGGTACGCCGAGTAAAGAAACCGATATGGAAAAACCTGACCTACATTTGCTAGACAGTCCGCTTTTGAAGCGAACCACAATCCGGGTGCGCGATATGGACAAAGCCGTCGCTTTTTATGAGCGTGTGATTGGTATGAAGAAATACTATGATAATGAAGTTTTACTGGATCGCCACTTTTTACCCGGCGAAAAACCCGGCGACAAAATCCATTTGGTCATCATGCAGGGCAGCGACCCCGTGATCGGTATGGTTGGCTTACTCAAGTGGCTTGAACCCCAGCAAACGCCGCCACCGGTTTCATACGACTTTGAATTTGGCCAGCCGGTATTTGTTGTGCAAACGCCGGATGCTCAAGCCCTATATGCAAAAGCCAAAGAATCGGGCTGCAAAATAACTTCTGCACTTACGGAAACTGAATATCCAGCCGCAAATGGCGGCACAGTCAAAGTTCGCTCGGTCGGACTTTTTGACCCCGACGGCCATTTTTTTGAATGTAACCAACGGTTGGCCTGTTAACACCAACTATAATTTTTTGAAGGATCCCCAATGACCGCAATGATCAAACGCACCACACTTAAAGTGCGCGACATGGAAAAATCAATCGCCTTTTATGAAGGCGTTATTGGTATGTCCAAATATTATGACAATGAAATTACCCTGACTGGCAACTTACTGCCCGGCGGCGGCAAAGGCGATGTTACTCGCCTTGTCATCATGCAGGGCGAAGATCCTGTTATTGGCATGATAGGGTTGTTGGAATGGCTTAGCCCCAAGCCGGATGCGCCGGAAATTCCCTATGATTTTGATTTTGGCAACCCAGTGTTTGTTGCAGCAGTGGACGACGCCGAAGAGGCCTACGCCAAAGCACAAGCCCTGAACTGTGTTATTCGTGCGCCCCTCAGCGAAGGTGAGTATCCGGGAGCCAACGGTGGTATTGTCAAAGTTCGTTCCGTAGGCGTTTTTGACCCCGACGGTCATTTTTTCGAACTGAACCAACGACTGGAAGGCTAGGTCGACTAGTCGATAAACTTCGCTAGTTCCGAACGGTAAGCCCTGCCAATAAAACCGGAAAACAACAGAATCGTGCCGCTATATAAAAGCGGCACCAACGACATGGAGTATCGGATTAGGCTTTCGTCACCGAACAGAAAGTCCGTGAAGAGTGGTACAACGGAAGGTCCTATTAGCAGCCCTGTCATGCTGATGAACATATAGTATAGAGCAACAGCCTGCCCGCGCAGTTCACTGGGTAAAATCGCCAGCAACGCGGTGATGCCCCCAGCGGTTACCATGGTAAAGCCGACATTGGCGAACTGCGATATGATAAAGGCAGTCCAGACATCCGGCATAAGCGGGAAGATCACACTTGAAACCACGAGCACGCCCAGCCCGGCCTGTGTAATGACAAACGGCATGTCATGCCGCCCCTTCTGATTGAAATGATCAATCACCCACCCCCAAAACAGGATGGAAGTTGGCGCCAAAATTAGAAGGACCGAACCATTATAATTGCTGAAGGTTGACGCGCTCCAACCCCACGTGCGTTCAAACAACGGAGGCAACCACATGCTGGTATAGGCTATTGCAGTCATACCAGACACCATTACCGTAATACCCAGCAGGGGCAGTTTATGCCCCCAAATATAGCCAAGTGTTTGCCTAAATGTTGCAGCGCCTTTACCGCCGGTGGCAGAAAGCTTGGTTTGTTTGCGCGGGGGTTCTTTGACTGTTAAAAACACAAGGCCCAAAAGAATACCGGGAAAGCCAACCGCCAGGAACACAACCTGCCAGGGTTTGTCTACGCCGATAAATGCGAGATACGACAGGTCTGCCGTTTCGGCATAATCGAGGATGGCACCAACAACGAGATAGGCTATCGCCGAACCGACCCCCAACGCCATGGAATAGAAGGCGATTGCCTTTGCCCGTCGTTCAGGCGCAAACAGATCAGAGATTAGTGACATCGCGCTGGGGCTGAGAGCAGCCTCTCCGAAACCAACGGCCATGCGCGCCACAAACAGTTGGGCAAATCCGCGAGCAATTCCTGTTGCCATCGTCGCGACAGACCAGAGAATGGCACCCAGTGCAACAATGAATTTGCGTGGTTTACGGTCCACCAACCAGCCAAGCGGGATACCCATCGTCGCATAAAAAATGGCAAACGCCGCGCCGCCAAGCAACCCCATATTGGTATCAGACAGTCCCAGGTCTGCTTTCATTGGTTCCAAAACCAACCCAAGCACGATCCGGTCAATATAGGAGAAAATATAAGCGACTGTAAGCAAGACAACCACATACCAACCGTAGCTTTCGCTAAGGTGCTCCCCTTTATCCGGACCACTAGGCGACTGTGCTTCGTTTGATTTTGGTGCGTCTGTCATGAGCCATTCTCCCCGCTGTGACCAGACGGTCACTTACTCGATTCGTCAATTGTTATATCTTTATCACAACTTTTACCAGTTCATTGACGTGTATCAATGCAGGAAGCGAGTTCATTTCTGACTATGCTGGCGAGAAAAGCTCGTACGCAGGGAGAGAGCAATGGACACCTATTTTAATTTTCTTGGCATGGAGATCCCGCTGCACGATGTGCTCCGGTGGGTGCATATTATTCTAGCCGCCTATTGGCTGGGCGGGGAATGGGGTGTGTTTAACGCATCCAAATTTGTCGCGGACCGCACCCTCACGCTGGAGGAGAGACGACGCCACATGAAGACAGCTGTGATGATAGATATTTTGCCGCGTTCAGCCATCATTTGGCTGCTGCCAGTTGGTTTTCACATGTCTGATAACTTGGGGCTCTCACCGGTAAGCGGCATATGGGTAACGGTTGCCTGGGTTGTAACAGCCGCCTGGTGGTGGTTCCTGATTTGGGGGGCTTTCAAAAATGCAGGAACCGATACATATGTTCGCCTAACCGAAATTGATAATAAGATCAGATGGGTGCTTATTCCGTCACTGATCTTCGCGGGTGCATATACGATGGTAACAGGTAATGTCCTGTTTACCGGCGAGGAAGCCGGGCAATATTGGTTCAGCTTTAAGCTAACCTTCTTTGGATTCATCCTGATCATTGGCCTGTATCTGCGCTATGTAATGACCGACTGGGTTGGCGCCTTCAAGACGTTGGAACAAGACGGACCAAATGACGAGGTCGAGGATCATATTTCCGGCACCCTTAGCCAAGCCAAAAAGATCGCTTATCTATATTGGATCAGCATCGGCACTATGGCGTTTGTTGGAGTGACGAAGGCTTTCTGATACTCCCCTTTATGTCAGAACAAAAAAGGCGGGTATCATGTGCCCGCCTTTTTCCTACCATCACTAAATCACGGGTTTTGATTCTGAAAACACCAGGTTTGATTCTGATTTTAGGCGGTTTGTCTCCGATTTTGGCCAGTTGGGTTTAGATTTTTGTGCCTTAATGTCTCAAATTTGGACGAACGCTGCCCGGACATACCCAAAATTCCAACAAATTGACTGCATTCAATCAGAAATAATTGATTATATTGATATATCAATATATTATTTAAGAGAACTTAGCAGAGAGGAGACATCAGATGATGATGTGTAAAATAAAATCAGGGCAATCAGTTCTGAAACGCGCGGCAGCGGCCACAATTGGTACGCTCTTGATTAGCGCGACAGCGGGGGCTGCACCAATTGACCTGAATACGCCGGAAGGCGCAACCATGGCCAACCGCAAAATTCAATGTTCAACCGAAGATAACAAGCCTGTTCTCTATACATGGGAAGGCGCTGTTTTTTCTCGCCGCATGGGCGAGTCAGACAAACGCATGTTCAAAACTGTCGGCATGAACATTCGCGCCTGCGTAACCGTGGACGGCGGCAAAAAAGGTGTGGGTTACCGTTTGGTAACTCGCGAAATCCTATTGTATCTGGACCCAAAAACCGGTGAAGCGCTTGAAACCTGGGACAATCCCTGGACCAACACCACCGTCAATGTATTGCATGTTGCAAACGACCCAGTTAATCAGCGCGCCAGCTTCCCCTACGATGATGAAGGCAAACCTCGTGCCCGTTGGTTTGGTCGAAACCAGAACGATACCTGGTTCCTAACCGCTCCGGTGCCCCTATTTTACCACAATGAGTTGGGCGGCGAATACCAGCCCTATGTTGGCGGTGCATACCACGCGACCGAGCTATTTAACTTTATAGGTGACCTGGACAGTCTGACCAGTGAAGACACCGACACAGCTGAGACTACAGTTGGTTGGGTGCGCATCTCTGACTGGTTGCCTTGGATGGAAATGCAAGGCCGGGAGGGTATTATATATATCCACGCCGCAGGTCAAAAAGTTGATTCGTTTGACGACATGCCAGATGTCATGAAACGATATATTGCCGAGAAAGAGCCAGACTATGTTAGACCTCCTCCCGGCGATGATGATCGCCCCAATGAGACCAGCTGGACCTATTTCAAGAAAAAGCTGAAAGGTGGCAAACTGCCACGCGGCGGCCACAACTAACCGTCTGGAGCTACACCAACACTATGCCAAAAACGCTGTTTGATAAGCTATGGGACGCGCATGTTGTTGGCGATCTCGGCGACGGCAATGCACTCCTGTATATCGACCGGATATTCTTACATGAACGTACCGGCAGCGTTGCTCTAAAAAGCCTGGAGGAAGGCGGACGCAAAGTCCGCTTTCCAGCCCATGTTTTCGGTGTTATGGACCATATCGTCGACACCCAAATTGGGCGTACCGACACCACTCAAATGCCTAGCGGAAAGCAGTTTATTTCGGCAATGCGTAGTGGCTGCAATTGGGCGGGCATCCGGCTATTTGATATCAATGACCCTGATCAGGGCATCGTTCACGTAATTTCACCTGAAAAGGGTATCGTCCTGCCTGGCCTTTCGCTTGTTTGCCCTGACAGCCACACCTGTTCACAAGGCGCTTTCGGCGCACTGGCATGGGGCATCGGCTCCTCTGAGGCGGAACATGCTCTCGCCACAAACACGCTCAGAGCCGCCAAGCCAAAGGCCTTGCGCATAACCATCAACGGTGACACCGACAACAATGTCACCGCAAAGGATATTATCCTGGCCGTGATTGCCAAAATCGGCACAAACGGTGCTGCGGGATATGCAATAGAATTCACCGGCAGCGCGGTTGATGCCATGGATATGGAAGCGCGCATGACCCTGTGTAACATGGCCGTTGAGCTGTCTGCCTTCACCGCCATAATCGCCCCCGACGCGACAACAGTGTCCTATTTGAAAAACAAGGAATACGCGCCTAAAGGTGCTATGTGGGAGCAAGCAAAGGCTGACTGGAAAACACTTAAAAGCGACCCGTCGGCACTCTTTAGCCAGACAATAGAGATTAATGCGTCAGACATCAAAACCATGGTTTCCTGGGGCACCAGTCCAGAACAGTCTGTGACTGCCACCTCCCGTGTTCCGACGCCGCAGTCCAAAGACGACGAACAAGCTTTGATCTACATGGACCTTGTACCCGAAATCCGGCTTTCGGACATTAAGATAGATGCCGCCTTCATCGGATCCTGCACTAACGGACGCCTTTCAGACCTCCGCGCGGCAGCCGCTATTTTAAAAAACAACCACATCAAAGAGAATATAACAGCCATCTGTGTGCCAGGCTCCATGGCGGTGAAAATGGCGGCGGAGGCTGAGGGGCTCGATAAAATATTTACAGAAGCCGGTTTTGAGTGGCGATTGCCCGGCTGCTCCATGTGTTTTTATGCGGGCGGAGAAAGCTTCGGCCCAAATGCTCGCGTGATATCGACGACAAACCGAAATTTTGAGAACCGGCAAGGACCCGGTACACGCACCCATATCGCAAGCCCGGCAACGGTGGCCGCGTCGGCGATCAATGGTAAAATCTGCGGGCCAAATGAACTAGAGACTGGACGATGAAATCTGTAAATGTCATCCGAGGCGTTGCCGCCCCCATGTTTGAAGCCAACGTCGATACCGATGTGATCATTCCGTCTCGCGAAATGAAACAAGTGTCGAAAACCGGCCTGTCAAAGGGGCTGTTTGCCGGTCGCCGTTACATGAACTTCGAGACGCGAGAAATCAACCCGTCGTTTGTCTTAAATCAACCTGAATTTTCTTCCGCCGTCATTTTGCTGACAGATCAGAATTTCGGCTGCGGCTCCTCTCGCGAACATGCGGTATGGGCGTTGTTGGAGTATGGCATCCAAGCCATCATTGCGCCCTCATTTGGCTCAATTTTCTACAAAAATTGCATTAATAATGGGCTTCTGCCGGCGACTATGGACCGAAGTACTGTTATGAACCTTGTCAAACAATCAGGCAGTGAGTTTGCAATCAGCCTCAGCAACCAGACAATCACAGTCGCAGGGCAATTCTCGGTGACGTTTGACATAAACGAGAGCGACAAAAAACTCTTGATGGCGGGCCTTGATCCGATAGACCAAGCGCTGACATATAGTAAAGAGATTGAAGCTTTCGAAACAGCCAGGCAAACCAGCCACCCTTGGCTTGTGCTTTAAGTTCAATAGGACTTGCCACCAACTGCGTCGCCGAGCGCACCTCTGAATAATTGAAATTCAATTTTCTCCCAGATACCCGCGTTAAAATAGGGGTCAGCTTCCAAAATAGCCCGGGCTTCATCTTGGTCGTCTGTCTTATAAATCAGCAGTGAGCCAATCACCGTCTTTTTGTCGTCCCCAAAAATGGGCCCGGCGATCAAAACTTTGTCGAGAATGGTTTCAACATACTGCAAATGCCCATCCAAAAATTCTGCCCGTGCCTTAACTGCCGCTTCGCCGGGCGCATCGCTACATTTGGCCATCACAAATAGTTTGCGGTTTTCATTACTGATCGGCATAGGGCCTCCTATTCTACGTAGCCGTCCGGGTAACCTTTTGGCAATCCGGCGTCAGGCACAAATCCATAAAGGGGTTCGCCCGGCAAAGCTGCAGATACAATTTTTCGCACATCAAGTAGCTTCTCAAGATTAACTCCGGTTTCCAGTCCCATACTATCGAGCATATAAACTAGGTCTTCGGTAACAATGTTTCCGCTGGCGCCAGGCGCAAACGGGCACCCGCCAATGCCGCCCAGCGATGCATCAAATGTCGTAATACCAACTTCAAGACCCGCAAGGACATTTGCCAGACCTACACCCCGTGTGTTGTGTAGGTGCAGACCGTTAAGTTTATCTTCTCCGACCACATCTTTAACCGCTTTAACCAGACGTTTTACATGTGTTGGTGTCGCGTAACCAGTGGTGTCTGACAGTCCAACTTCATCGCAGCCGGCTTGCATCAATTGTTCCGCTAGACTCAATATCTCGGCCTCATCAATCGGGCCTTCAAGGGTGCAGCCAAAAGCAGTCGAAAGTCCACCCTCAAAGAATGGTCGCTCGCCTTCAGGCTGCGCCGCAATCATACCGGCAATAGCCGTTGCTTCATCGATCATTTGTTTGTGAGTGCGCCGTACGTTCTCCAAACTATGAGTCTCACTAACCGATAGTGGGATAGTGATTTTGTCAACGCTTGCTCGCACCGCGTTTTCCGCACCTTTCAGGTTAGGAACCAAAACCGCAACTTTCAAACCCGGTAGCGTTTTAGCAAAAGCCACCAGCTCTGCGGTATCAGCAAGCTGAGGCAAGAGGCTCGCAGGCACAAATGAGCCTACTTCAATTTCAGGCACGCCCGCTTCAAACTCTGCTTTGATCCATGCTTTTTTGGCCTCAAGCGGCATAATGCGATCGATACTCTGTAATCCGTCGCGCGGCCCGACTTCACTGACTTCAATCACTGATTTCTTCCTGTTCATCACAAACACCTGACGCCTTAACATCAAATTCGAGTTGTCAAAATTATTTAATTGATCTATTGTTATACCAATCAATGTTTTCGGTGCAAGAGTAGAGTTGAATTGCGTCTAAATTTGCAGCGAACAATCCAATACTGCGCACCATAGTAGGGACCGAATATAAATGGCCGGCAAGCTTCAGCGCCCCTTAAGTGGGATCAAAGTTATCGAATTTACCCATATGGTAATGGGGCCAACGGTTGGACTGATTTTGGCGGACCTTGGTGCTGACGTGATCAAGATTGAACCAACTAAAGGTGACAATACCCGCCGACTTATCGGGTCGGGCGCAGGTTATTTTCCAATGTACAACCGCAATAAGCGTAGTATTTGCCTCGATATTAAAACCGAACGCGGCAAAGAAATTGCCAACAAGCTTATCGAAAAGGCAGACGTGTTCGTCGAAAACTTCCGACCGGGCGCCATGGACAAACTGGGTTTCAGCTATGACGCCGTGTTTACCAACAACCCCAAACTGGTTTACTGTTCGGAAAAAGGATTTCTATCCGGCCCTTATGAAGACCGTGCCGCATTAGATGAAGTCGCACAGATGATGGGCGGTCTGGCTTATATGACTGGTCCGCCCGGCCGCCCGCTGCGCGCGGGTGCCAGCGTAACCGATGTTACTGGCGGCATGTTCGGGGCTATTGCTATTCTTGCTGCACTGGAAGAACGTCATCGCACAGGCAAAGGCCAATATGTCAAAAGCTCACTTTATGAAACAAGCGCCTTCCTGGTTGGGCAGCATATGGCTCAATATGCAGTTACAGGTACGGCCGCTCGCCCCATGGCGGCTCGGATTTCTGCCTGGGCTATCTACGATATTTTTGAGACTTCAGATAATGATCAGGTCTTCGTGGGGGTAGTAAGTGATACCCAGTGGCGTCTATTTTGCGATGCATTCGATCTGTCAGAATTAGCCGAACACCAAGACTATGCACAAAACGCGGCACGAGTGGCAAAGCGCGATGAACTTATTCCAAAGATCGCCGGGATTTTCAAAAATTATACAAAAGCAGCATTGATGGAAAAGTTGGAATCGGCCGGATTACCTTTCGCCCCAATCAACAGACCCGAAGATTTGTTCGATGACCCGCATTTAAGCGCTGGTGACAGTCTTATTGATGTTTCCTTATCCGATGGCGCCAAGGCGTCACTGCCTGCACTTCCAATCGAAATGGCTGGGAAACGCCCTGACCTCTATCAGGATCTGCCCGGCATCGGTGAACATACAAACAGCGTATTGGAAGAGATCGGTTATTCGTCCGAGGAAATTGAAATATTGGCGACTGACTTGGTAACAAAACGCTCAGGCTAGCTTACGTGAACGATTTGCTTGCCTACGTTTTTACCGTCATAAAGCCGGATCAAAGCTGTTGGCATCATCTCTAGCCCCTCCAGTCGGTCTTCCTGATAGGTCAAATCACCACTAGCAATCCATTCCGCCATTGTCGCCTCGGCTTCAGCAAACATCGGCGCATAGTCATAAACGAAAAAGCCCTGCATTTTAGCGCACATATGGCCGATTTCGCCCCAGTTCCGCAATCGGTAAGGCTCATCGTTCAAATATTCTGATATACGCCCACAACAAATGATCCGAGCATATTTGTTAATATGCAACAGCACTTGGTCAAGGATCGAGCCGCCTACATTGTCGAAGAAAATATCGACCCCGTCCGGCGTCACTTGAGAAAGCGCTTCGCCAACGTCCTGATCACGGTAATTGATCGTCGCGTGGCACCCCAGTTTTTCCTCGAGCAAACGACATTTTTCGTTTGAGCCAGCAATGCCGATGACCCTGCAGCCCATGAGGCGTGCCAATTGCACCGCTGTGCTCCCAACACCGCCAAGCGCGCCTGAGACAACAACGGTTTCACCTTTCTTGGGTTTGCCAATATCCTTCAACGCGCAGTAGGAAGTAAAGCCAGTCATGCCGAGTACACCCAGGCCTGTGGCAATCGGCGCGACAGTTTGGCGAATGGCAAACATCAGACTACCCGGCGCGCCGTCCGCTACCGCATAATCCTGCCAGCCAAGCTTTCCTTGCACGATTGTGCCAACGGGCCATTCGGTATTGCGGCTTTCGACAATTTCACCAACACCGCGGCCGCGCATCACATCACCGATTGCCAGAGGTTCTTCGATACCCGCACCATCAATCATGTAATTGCGCATAACCGGGGCAACCGAGAGATAGCGTGTGCGAAGTAGAAATTCGCCCTTCTCAATTGAAGGAATGGCTTTTTCCTGCAGGCTAAAGTCACTCTCTTTAACTGCGCCCACCGGGCGAGCTGCGAGACACCACTGTCGGTTTACTTTTACGGTCATACTTGTTTCCTTCACCGGAGTAAGCATGAAGAGAGAATACACTCGCTATGATGTAGATCATTTCCGCGCCGCATACCGTATAGCAGGCTCCGAAAAAAGGAGATTAACCTTTGAGCATCACGCAATCTTTTGTGCAGCTACATCACGGACAAATACACTTCCGCCTCAAGGGCGACGGGCCACCGCTGATCCTTTTGCACCAGTCTCCACGTTCATCATCGGAATATTTGTCGTTGATTGAAAAATGGTCTGAGCAATTTCAGATCATCGCGCCCGACACGCCCGGCAACGGTCTTTCCGATGCGCTCCCTGGTAAGCCAACCATGTTCGATTATGCCGATGCGCTGGTTGAATTTATGGATAAACTGGAGCTAAAAACCGTCTATCTATATGGTTTTCACACTGGTGCCAGTATCGCAACCGCCGCCGCGTCCCGGTATCCGCATAGGATAGAATTTGCCATTGGTAATGGGCTTGCACTTCTGGAAGAAGATCAGCGCCGAGATTTTCTAGACAATTATATGCCCAAAATCGATTATCAGGCCGATGGGTCACATTTAAGTTGGCTTTGGAGCAGAATTCAGAAACAAGCCAAGTACTTTCCTTGGTACAGCACAAAAGACAAAGACCGCCTGAGCATAGGGGCCTACAGCACCGAAAAATGTCAGGAAATATTGATGGATTTTCTGCTTGCCGGAAACAATTACCGCGCACCCTACAGGGCAGCCTTTGCTTTTGAGCCAGTAACTGCCGGCATTTTACCAGCCAACAATCTCTGTGTTTGCGCTTCAAAAACAGACCCTCTTTATCCGGGTTTGTTGAAGCTCCCCAAAAAACAAAAGTTCTTCGAAGCAGAAGACCACATTTCATGCGAAAAACAAGCACTGGATATTCTAAAAGAAAAGGCGGCCCAAGCTTATTAAGCCACTTTTCATGAGCTGTTTTTTATCACGCTTATTTTTGTGCAGCTTGCCTGTATCCAACGAAGGTTGATGGCAACCCTGTCGCTATCTGGCTCGGCCCAGGCATTTGACACGGCGCGGTCCTGAATCCGGATCTCGTGTTCCATCAAAATAGACTTGCTCCATATTGTCAAACTCGCCCTCAAGCTAGGAAACCATGGTATTAAAATCGCGCTTCAATACATCGGATTTATCAATCACTTCAGCAGGGTGGCCAATCCAATCAAACATGCGGTTGATAAAATCAACATACGTTTCAACATCTTACTCATTTTAAAATCCTCTCCCTCTCAACACTCTGGCTAAGCCTGTATATTTACAAGTTAATTAATTGACATACTATTATATCAATAGTACAAGTAATTAGCGCTGAGATCCAAACAATTGCGTAATTTTGATATGTCGTGGTTGCCAAAAAGTATCCAGCCGGGGAGTGAACCTAATTCAACGATCCTTATCGGAGGGGTATCAAATGATTTACAAAAACAGACTGATGGCAACGGCGGCGATGAGCGTCGTGCTAGCTGTTCCCAGTCTTTCATCGTCTGTTTCAGCTCAAAATGCTGACGCCGACGACTTCGCAATTGAAGAAATTATTATTACATCGCGCAAGCAAGCCGCGAGCCTGCAGGACACGCCGATTGCGATCACAGCATTCAACACTGAACAGATGATTCAGGCGGGCTTCAACAATATTATAGATGTCGCCAAAGCAACACCGGGTTTGTTTATCGAAGGCTATAATGATCGCAATGCGCGAGTTGCCACATCGCCGCGCTTCCGCGGCATCACCGTTGACAACAGCGACCCACTGCTGCGTACAGCTTCTGTCTTCATCGACGGGATATATGTGTCGGGCGGCATTCAGGGCCTCGGGGTTCAGGAACTGGAACGAATTGAAATTATTAAGGGCCCGCAATCTGCACTATTTGGGCGGAACACCTTTGCCGGTGCCATCAACTATATTACCAAAGATCCAGGGGAAGAATTCAAGGTTGATATTTCAGGTCTTGCCGCCACCCGCGATGAATATCGTGGCTCCATCGGCATCGAAGGCGGCAGCGAAACTGTTACTGCCAGATTGAATGCAAGCTATGATTTTGTCGGCGGCCATTATGATAATGCCAACGACCTCGATCAGGAATTAGGCGAAGAGAGCACATGGTCGATCAGTGGTACTTTGCTGTTTAAGCCAAATGAAAACTGGCGCGTAAAAGTACGCGGTCTTTACTATGAAGATGATGATGGCCCTGGAGCAGTTGCCCGCGTTGGCGGTTTTGCCGAGCATAACTTTGGCGGCTTCCCAGATGGCAACGGCGGCACGACTGAACGCGCTTTCCAGGGAACGCTCAGGATTCCGGACGATAGCGAAGTAGGCGCTAATACAACGGCAGCAGATTTTGATGCCGCGCTTGCTGCCCTCGCCAATCTGGGCACTGCAACAGACGTTGGTATCACGCTGGAAGAACTTGGCGGCTACGGCTTGAAACGGGAAGCTTACCGCGGCAGCTTCGATAGTTCGTACGATTTTGATAATGGCATGTCGTTTGATGTGCTGTTTGGTTACAACAAAGAAACTTATCTGTTCTTTGGTGATTTCGACAGTACTGGAACCTTCGGTTTCAATACATCCGGCACAAGCGATCTGGAAGATATCAGCATTGAATCCCGCCTCTCAGGAAAAGCTTTTGACGACAAGCTGACCTGGACAGTCGGAGGTAACTATTTAGACATTGATATCCTAACCGCTGGCGGCTTCTATGACGGCATTCTGGATTTCTGGTTCTCAGGTGTTATCGGGCCGGCGAATGCAACCGGCGCCAAAACAAAAGGTATCTTTACCACGCTGGACTATCAAATTAACGAACAGTTTCAGTTGATCTTTGAGGGTCGTTACCAGGACGACGAAATTACCAACGCTGCTGTAACAAACGGTGTTGCGTCTTTTGACAAGTTCCTACCGCGCGTGGTGTTAAACTATACGCCAAACGACGACACTCTGCTGTATGCTAACTACAGTGTCGGCAACCTTCCTGGCGGATTTAATGCTGAAGTCGCAGAGCTGGATGCAGAGCAATTGCGTCAGCTGGAAATTGACAACCCCGGCATCGACAGTTCGTTTAACGAGGAAAAACTCGAAAACTACGAACTGGGTTGGAAACAATATTTCAACGATCGGCGCGGCGTATTCAATTTGGCGGCCTTCTACATGAAACGAAGTGACCAGATTTTCTCTGGCTTTGCCTTCATTGATGAAACCGACCCCAACGCACCCAATCCGGTTCGCACAGTGGCCTTCACTGGTAACGGTGCAACAACCAATATTTACGGGCTCGAATTAGACACCACCGTTAACCTGTCTGAAGCGCTAACCTTCCAAGGCTCGCTGTCATACATCGATGCCAAGATCGCAAGCTTCCCGGAAGGTGGTGGGTCTGGTGACTTCGGTGATGTGTTCGGCGACGATGCTGATGTAACAGGCCAGCGGGCACCGCGCTTCCCGAAATGGGCGTGGTCAGCAAACATGACATACGAAAAGCCGCTAGAAGCCAATTTCATGGGTATGGAAGACGGTGTTTGGTTCACACGGGCAGACGTGTTCTATACGGGGTCGTTTTTCGACAGCAACACCAATCTGGCTGAAACGCAAACAGCCTACGATGTAAACCTACGGACGGGCGTTCGTAACGGCGATATGTCGGTCGAGATTTATGTGTCAAACTTGTTCGGTGAAGATGCGCCGAGTTCTGCGAACAACATCGCAGACACCAGTGCTGATGTGAGATTCGGCAGCGGCTTCTTCGACTTCTCGCAAGAAAGTATCCATGTTGCATTGCGCCGCAAACGCCAGTTTGGCATGCGCTTCAACTATACATTCTAAGACAACGACCCCGGATGCAATCTGCAACCGGGGTTAACTAACCCTATTTTGTTTTGAGTATAGTCTCGGCTTCTAAAATATATCTATTTTAGAGCCACCCTTCATGAAACTTCAAAGCCAGCTATAGTAGCTGGCTTTTTTTCTCAGGTTCGTATCGACGGCATGCCCTAAGTTTCGGCTTTCCAAAAATTCGACTCTTCACCTTCGATACGCGCCAAACTCATATTCAGCTGATACAGATCAGGACGGTAAAGCACCGTAATAAATTCAACTGGTCGATCATTACCGTCAAATACCACACGCATCACTTTCAAAAGTGGACTACCAACATTGACCCCAAGCGCTGGCGCGGTCTTACCGTCCGCCAATGTCGCAGTAATAGACTGCCGAGCGCGCGAAATGCGCACACCGGCGCGCTCCAGAAGCGCAAGCAATGGCTGATTTTCCATCTCATCACGCTCAAAAGAATGTCCAATATCCGCAGGCACGTATGTTTCAACAAATGAAAAGGGCGTATCATCTTTATGCCGAACCCGAATAGCGCGTTGCACCGAAGCCCCAACTTCAATATCAAGTGCCTCGGCCGCGCGCGGCGGTGCGCCCACATAATCAAATTCCAAGATTACAACATGAGTTTCCTGGGCAATGGTCAACAGGTTTTCGAGCAACCCATCCATTGTCTCTGCGCTTTTAGAGGGTACTGGTGTGGAAAAGGTTACCACTGTGCCGCGGCCGCGCTGGCGCGCAACCAAACCATCTGCAGCAAGTTCATCCAGCGCGCGTTTAGCCGTAATCCGTGACACGCCAAAAACTTTTTCAATCTCATGCTCACTCGGGATCAAAGAACCATCAGTATAGTCGCCAGAAACAATTTTCTCCCTGAGCAAGACATAAATCTGATGATACAGCGGTGTAGGCAAATCCTCACTGACCCGCTCGGTTGCCGAGAAGGATAACATTGACGACGTTTTTTTGTTCATAGACCCCACCAAAAATTACTCAAGGACAAGAAGGTTGCCAAAAATTTCGCCTGAGCCCCTCACGCGAATTTAAGTGGCTATTGATGTGCATCAACGCCCGTCCACTTCAATCTACCTATATTGATATATCATTTGACCACAGTCCGCAATCACCGATACCGGTCAATTATAGTCTTTTACCAGGGCAGAAATTCAAGCTCAAACAAGGGAGATCGAGCGTGGCTGCATATATGGTTATTTTGGCCGAAATCCAAGACAGACAAGGTTTTATGTCTTATGCAAAAGAGGCTGCCCAGTTGATTGGAAAGTTTGGCGGCACCTACATTATTCACCGCGCCGAACGTTCCGAATGTCTTGAAGGTGATTGGCCGGATGAGACCAAAGTTGTTATATCTCATTGGCCTTCATTTGAAGCCGCAAAAAAATTCTGGCAATCGCCAGAGTATGCCGAAATTAAGAAGTTGCGCCTGGGTAATTCGACCGTACGCGTTCGCCTTGTCGAGGCAGTTGAATGACCGTGAGCACATCCCTAAAAGTGCGAAACCCCCGCACCGGTGAAAATGACTATGAAATTAGCGCCACCGCAAAAGAAGATGTCACTTCGATTTGCACTGACCTGCGCTTGGCGCAAAAACACTGGGAGGCGTCCGGGCTGGAAAACCGGCTGTCTGTTTTGCGAGCATTTGCTACTTCAGTCAAATGGCACCGTGAAGAGATTTTAGCAGCCTTAACCGCCGATACAGGGCGACGCTACATTTCGTCAATGGAAGTGGACGGCATCGGGTCAACCGTTGAACGCTGGGCAAAAATCGCCAATGACCACGTGCCAGCCACGGGAACGTCATCGGCATTGCCATTCATAAAATACACTGTTGGATTTAAGGTGTATCCACTGGTCGGTGTCATTAGTCCATGGAACTTCCCATTAACCCTTTCATTGATTGACGCTCTGCCAGCATTGGTTGCAGGTGCGGCTGTCATTATAAAACCCAGCGAAGTAACACCGAGATTTGCAGCTCCGCTGCGCCGGGCGATAGCAGATGTACCCGAACTGGCTGCTGTATTGAAAGTGGTTGACGGTGCCGGTGAAACCGGCGCGGCACTGGTCGACAATGTCGATACAATTTGTTTCACTGGCAGTGTTGCCACAGGCCGCAAGGTGGGCGAACAGGCTGCAAGAAATTTCATCCCAAGTTTTCTTGAATTGGGCGGCAAGGATCCGGCAATTGTGCTCGCTAGCGCTGATGTCGAACGTGCCGCAACATCCTTGCTGCGCGCATCGACCCTCAACACTGGCCAAGCCTGCCAATCAATTGAACGAATTTATGTTGCTGAAGAAATATATGAAGAATTTTTGAAGCTACTTTGCCAAAAAGCAAAGGGCGTTTCGATCAATGCTGAGTCAATCGACCAAGGAATGATCGGCCCGGTTATTTTTGACAAACAAGCAACTATTATAGCTGACCAAATTGCCGACGCCAAAAGCAAAGGAGCCACCATCCATACAGGTGGTGTTATCGAAAACCACGGCGGCCTCTGGTGCCGCCCAACCGTTATTTCAGGTCTCACCAGTGAAATGAAAATCATGCTGGAGGAAACTTTTGGCCCGCTTCTGCCAGTAATCCCTTTTAAAACTGCAGACGAAGCCATCGCGCTTGCAAACAAGTCTGAGTATGGACTGAGTGCCGCCGTTTTTGCGGGGTCTGAGGAAGAGGCCTACGTAGTAGCAAACCAACTGGAGGCTGGCGGCATCAGCGTTAATGACGCCTCACTCACCGGACTGATGCACGAGGCTGAAAAAAACAGCTTCAAGCTAAGCGGCATGGGTGCGTCGCGCATGGGCATAAGTGGCTACACCCGCTTTTTCCGCAAACGGTCGATCATGACCAACACAGCGGATGTTTTTGACATCAGTCAGTTTGACGAAGCGAATACCCCTAATGGCTAAACCGTTGATGTAAGTCATAGCTTACCACCGGTACGTCTCAATAGGTTAATCCGAGTATAATAAAGTGGACCCCTATATGACGCCCGAACTCATTGCTCTTATTACAGCGGCTGGCTCTATTGCGCTTTTGCACACTCTGATGGGCCCGGACCATTATTTGCCATTTGTTGCACTGGGCAAATCGCGTGGCTGGAGCACAGAAAAAATGGCAGCTGTCACTGTTGGGTGTGGGCTGGGCCATTCGGTTGGCTCAATAGTTCTGGGACTCATAGGAATTTGGGCTGGAACCGCGTTGGACAGCCTTACCGGCATTGAGGGATTGCGCGGTGATCTTGCGGCGTGGGCGCTATTGTCATTTGGCATTCTTTATATGGTTTGGGGTATTCGCCGGGCTGTGCGAAATAAACCGCACAGTCATTATCATGTCCACGCGGACGGTACGGGACATACCCATAGCCATACCCACAAAACCGAGCATTTGCATGTGCATGAAGCGCCGGCAACCTCGCGCCTGAAGTTTGCACCTTGGACAATTTTCATCATCTTCGTGCTTGGCCCCTGCGAGCCCCTGATCCCCTTAATGATGTACCCAGCGGCTACCGTTTCGGCATTTGCCATGACGGCAGTGGTTGGCACTTTTGTGGTGGTGACAGTGGCCACCATGACGGCGGTTGCGTTGGCGGTTTTCAAAGGGCTGCAATTTGTACCCGCAGCCTCTTTACAAAGATACACGCACGCGATCGCGGGTAGCACGCTTGCTTTCTGCGGTTTCGCAATCGTCGGCCTTGGACTGTAGGGAGAGTTTAGTGACTGACTTTGGATACAAAGCAATCGATAGCGTCGTCAATATATGGACGCCGGAAGCCCTTAGTCATCGCCCGGGTTGGACGGATGAATTTTTTGTCGGAAAAATGAAAGGCAAGCACGACGAAGTTGGCATCAGCCTTGAAAAAATGATCGACGACATGGATGCTGCTGGCATCGAATATGGCTTTCTGGTTGCAGCGAAAGCCGGGCGCCCCGGTCTACCCGGTTGTTATCACATGCCGCCCGAAGTTGTAGCCGAAGCTGTCAAAAAATACCCGAAACGTTTTCTAGGGCTTATAGGCATCGACCCGTTTCAGGGTATGGACGGCGTGCGTGCCATGGAGCATGCGGTCAAAGAACTTGGCTTTATCGGCGCGCATCTCTATCCGCATTGGTACAATCTTGAGCCAAACGCAGCGCAGTATTACCCGTTTTATGCCAAATGCATTGAACTGGGTATTCCCATCCAGATGCAGGTTGGTCAATCACTGATTTATTCCAAAGAGTATCGCTGTCGGTCTGTAGGCCGGCCCATATATTTGGATGATATCGCCTGCGACTTGCCAGAGCTTAAACTGATCGGCACGCATGTTGGTATTCCGTGGCACGACGAAATGATCGCCATGTCGTGGAAACATGAAAATGTTTATATCGCCACCGACGCCCACAGCCCCAAATACTGGCCAGAAAGCGTTTGGAAATATATCAACAGCTACGGCCAGGACAAAGTAATTTTCGGCTCGGATTTTCCGGTTCTCCGGTTCGGCCGAACTGTATCCGAGATCGACGATTACGGCCTGAAACCTGCTGTTCGCAAAAAATTCATGCGTAATAATGTGGTCAAACTATACGGCTTAGAGAAACTCGGCATCAAGCCCGCGCCTGATCATCAAGCAGGGGGCAACTGATATGCCCGGCCCGTTGGTCGGCATCAAGGTTGTTGAGTTTACCAGTGTGGTCCTGGGGCCGTGGGCATGCCAGATGCTCGGCGACATGGGCGCAGATGTGGTGAAGGTTGAGCCACCAACAGGCGACACCAATCGCAATCTGGGCCCTTACCGCGAGACCGGCAATATGTGCGCGCTTTATATGACCTGTAACCGTAACAAGCGGTCGGTCGTGCTGGACCTGAAGTCTGATAAAGGCCGCGAGGCCGCGTTTAAAATGGTCGCTGATGCCGATGTGATGGTGCATAATTTTCGGCCTACCGCGATGGAAAAACTGGGTCTGGACTACGGCGCCGTTAAGGCCGTAAATCCCAACATTATTTACTGCGCCACCTATGGTTTCAGCCGCAAAGGTCGCTACGGCAACCGCGGCGCGCTTGATGACGGCATTCAGGCTGTATCTGGCATCTCCATGTTGATGGCACGTGCACTAGGTGATGATCAGCCGCGTTACCTGCCCACCGTTATTGCCGACAAAACAACTGGCTTGAATGTGGTGAATGCGGTTTGCGCCGCGCTCTTCTCGCGGGAACGCACCGGCAAAGGCCAGTCCATCGAGGTGCCGATGTTTGAAAGTACGGTTTCGTTTCTCATGGCAGAGCACCAGTGGGGCCAAACCTTCGAGCCAGCTATTGGCGGTGCCGGTTACGCCCGGTTGCTTGCGGACAACCGAAAGCCCTACAAAACCAAAGATGGTTACATCTCTATGTTGCCCTATTGGGACAACCACTGGAAAACATTCTGCGGTATCATTAACCGACCCGATATGGTCACCGATCCAAAGTTCGATCGCATGAAAAACCGGTTGGTCAACATTAATGAAATGCACGCGCAAATCAGCGCTGCGCTTCTGGAACGCACGACCGATGAGTGGGTCGCAGCACTGGAGCCAACCAATGTGCCCTTTATGGTCGTCAATTCTTTGGATGATCTGATCAATGACCCACATCTGGTTGAAAGCGGATACTGGCAGATATTTGATCACCCGACCGAAGGCAAGATCCGCATGGGATCATCGCCTTACAACTTCTCTGAAACCCCGGCTTCCATTCGCCGCCTGCCGCCCCATCTGGGAGAGCACAGCCGCGAAATACTGTCCGAAGCAGGATACAGCGACCAGGAAATTGACACCATGCTGGCGGACGGAGTTACCCGCACGCAGCAACCCCGATAACCGTTAACTGGAGGAAACCATGAGCAAACATGTTCAGGATGAAAAACCACCGATGACCGCCGAAGCCAAAGAGTGGTTCGATAAGGAAATCGCATCGCAGGAAGATCGTTACAAAGCGATTGTCGACGAACAGGACGGCCTGATCCCAGAGCGGGAGAAATGGTACACCGATTTTCTGGAAATTGTTCAAACACGAGGCTTCAGCGTGACGGGCGACACCCGCCGTCCGATCAGCAAAGAAGAAGTTCCGGAAAAGCCCGACCGCCCCGACGCCATGCGCGTTGTTTGGTAAATTTGACATAAGAAAAGGAATATAAAATGGCACGTCCTCATATGGAGCCCTATGTCGAGTTTAATGAAGATTACCGGCTGTTTGATTTTGCCGGGTATAAAGACGCACACTATAAAGTGCTGTCACTCGACACTGACACAGGCGCAAGTTCACTCAAAGTCCGCTTCGACGGTGGCTACGCCCGCAAGCCCGGCCTTTGCTATTCAGATATGGAAATTTTTGTCCTTAACGGCGAGATGAAAGTTGGCACAGAAACCTGGGTTGAAGGCCACTTTGCATTCATTCCCGCAGGTGTTGCCCTAGGCGCGATAGAAGTTGCCCAAGGCGCAGAGGCAATAGTTTGGTACAACGACAGCGAACCCACATTTGAAGAAACCGACCGCGACCATCCGTTGGCACTAAAAGAAGGTTTCATCTCGGTAAACAGCTATCTTGATCGCCCGTGGGCAAGCGGATCAATCGTATCACCAGCCACTGCAACAGGGTGCATGTTGAAGCTGCTGCGCTTTGACCCAATCACAGAAGCCATGACCTTCCTTTACTGCATGACACCAGAGTTTATGCAGGACAACATCAGCTATCATGATTGTTCAGAGGAAAGTTATCATATCTGGGGCACCAGCTGGATGATGCAGTTCGGCGAACTGCCTACAGGGGGCTATTTCTGGCGCCCGCCATACATTAACCACGGCTCGTTCCGGTCCAAGCTAGGCTGTATTGCGATTGGTCGCACCGACAGCAAGCTGCATAATTATTTCCACTTTAATCCCTGGACCAACCCTGATGACAATCAGGCACGCGCGGCATCATTCCTATACCGCCAACGCCCGCAGCTATTTCAGTGGGTTGCCTCAGGCGGCCACAATCACCCACACGGACCACAGGGACAATTGAAGCCACAAAAACCGCCGCATGACTTTGAAACCCCTGGCTACGGCAAACGACCAGACGTCAGTGCACTCGCTAATCAGACATACACGTTCAGAGAAATGGACCATTTGCACGCAGACGAATATGTGCACAAGGTTCACCATGCACACAAAATCGGCGACGATCACGACCATGATCATGACCACGAACACGGCCATGCGCATCATCACGGCGACGGCGAAATTGACCACAAACATTAGGGGAGTGCGCCCTACAATAGCTAAAAAGGCGGCTTTTCGGAGCCGCTTTTTTTCATGTTCCGACGCTGTCACTTTTTTGCTAAGCTTGGCTGGTGCAGTAAAGATTGATAACCGAAGGGGACGCTCACTGTGGTGAGCCGAATGCCAAAATCCAAAGATCTGCTATGCGACAGTTGCAGCGCTCGCAACAGCCGCCTTTGCTCTGTTATGGACAAAGATGGCATTCTGGAACTTGATGCCCTAGCCGACCGGATCAGCGTCGGTGAAGGCGAATATCTGTTTCGAGAAGAAGCGCCTACCGCCTATGTCTTCAACATCAAAAGCGGCATGGGATTACTGGAACGCTTGTCCAGCGATGGTCGGCGTCAGATCATGGCGTTTCTCTACCCCGGCGACTTCATTGGCTTAATGCCAGACCCCCTATCCAGCGTTAGCGCCAAGGCACTTGGTTCCATGACCGCCTGTCGCTGGTCGATGAAAAATATGGACCAACTGATGGACAGCCATCACGAACTTGAACACCGTATCAGGCGTATCGGCAGCCGCGTTCTTGCCACAACGATGGACCAAGTTTTTGTTCTTGGCTGCAAAAACGCGCGCGAAAAACTGGCCTTTTTCCTGCTCCATATGGAAAAAAGGCAAAAAGCTGCAACCGGCGAGGCCGAAACAATCCATTTACCCATGACGCGCGGTGACATCGCCGATTATCTGGGGGTAACCGTAGAGACCGTCAGCCGTACTTTCTCCCGCATCAAGAAAGAAGGCCTGATTGCGCTACCCGACCCCAACGAAGTGGTGATTCTGAAACGTGAGACACTGGAAGATATCGCTGAATATTATTCGCTCGATTAGATAATTCCGTCATCACTCAACTTTTTGATTGCCGTTTGCTGCGCCCCGAGAAAATGTTCTCGCGTTGGCTCAACAAGACCACCCTCATCATCCAACAATGCATTGGCGGGCTGGCTACCGAGGGTGGCATAGCTTTCAGCAAACAACTCAAACCGCTGACGCGACAACACATTGCTCATCCCCGGGCGCCGACGGTGTTTTCGCAGTGCATTAAGGTCAATTGATGCATGGGCTGTCATGGTTTGCCCCCAGCCAGATTCCGCCAAAACAAGGCCTCGATAATCAACTATTGATGACCGTCCGTCCGTGGCTGAAAAAGGCAAATCATGACCCGCGATTCCACCCGCGTTAGCAGATACAACATAGGCCATATTTTCAAGTGCTCGCGCCTTTCGAGCAATTGCCTTCGGGGTATCCGACATGGAACCCATTTCGCCTGTTGAATGCAGAAAGACTTCCGCCCCGCGCATCGCCAAGCAGCGGGCGATCTCGGGGTAAAGAATTTCCTCGGACGCAACCGCAGCAAGGTTACCGATCTCGGTTTTAGCGACGGGAAACACACCTTCCAAACCGTAAATATCCAAATATTTGTCCCACACGTCGTGAGGCGTGGGCGCAAACATGCTGTTAAGGCGTCGATACCTGAAAATCAGATTGCCGCTATCGCCCAGAATGAAGCAGGTTTGAAAATAGATACCTGGGAAATTTGGGTCTTTTTCATATGCATTTCCGGCCAGGAACAGCTTGTTATCCTGTGCTATTTTACCCAGTGCGTCATACTCTGGGCCATCCATGTCGAGCGCAGCTTTTTCTGCCCAACCCGAAACCGTATCGCCGAGCGGATAGGCCGTTAGCACATACTCGGGCAAAACAACCAATCGCGTGTCTTGCCCCACAAATTGCTTGGTAGCGCGAACTTCTACAGCCAGTCGCTCGATTGTGCTGTTCATGGAGGCGCGAGCTGTTGCTGTGTCCGGCAAATTATTGACGGCGTCACAAGTAGTTTGCAGGGCAGCCGCGTAAAAACTCGGCCCCAATAATTGCTGACTATTCATAGTTTACCTCTTACTTGAACCGAACATAGCCTATTTCCAAGTCAGATCACTTGTTTTACATCAACGCCAATTTGAAACGTTAATTTGCGATAAAGTTTGATGATAATGCGGCAAATAATAGAGACTTCTGAATGCACTTTTCCGGGACTACCGGGAAAATTGCGCAGCGCTCCAAGTGCATGTTTCTCAGTAACCTCTATATGCCGGTCTCATCGTCTTTAGGTTTTTCTAACATCAGCAAATGATCGTAGTCCGTTGGCCAGCAATGGTCCGGCTCTCCTTGTAAAAATTTCTCCGCGTGCTGTCTGCTGGTCTGAGTTTCTTTAAACCGCCAGCCAAAAGGTGACGCCATTTTCGTGATTTTTTCCGCTGTAAAGCCAGAAAGAATCGGCTCTCCTTTAGACGCTGTATAGGCCTTCAGGCGTTTCATGGACTGTGCAATTTCAGGTTCACCTTCAACGAATTCAGGGTCATGAAGCCGGGCGTCCATGAAGTCTGTCACCAACTTGCTGCCTGGTACGCATATACTGCCTAAGCTTTCTATTGTTTCGGCAACTGCTTCTTCGGTCAGATAGAGCGTTACGCCAAGCCAGCTTATAAAAGCGGGTTTGGAAGCATCAAACCCGGCGGTCAACAATTTGTCTGCAACCGTTTCTTTCATAAAATCGACTGGGACATAAATCACGTTTGGGTTTTGCTCTAATCCACTCGCATTCACGCGCAACTTTTTCACTCTCTGGCTTGCTTCAGTGTCGACTTCATAGACGTCGATATCCGGGAATGTGCTAGTTGCCCGCAAAGCAAAAGTATCAAACCCGGCACCCAATATCACATACTGACCAATGCCCTCTGCTATCGCGGTTTCCAACCTATCTTCAGTGAACCGTGCTCGGGATAAAACCGTGAGAGAAGAATTCAAATTGCGAAACAAGCCCTGCAGCATGAAGCGACGCCTAAGAAGGGGTACTGCACAGAAAAACCGAAACTTTGGCCCCAACATGTATTTGGCAAGCCAATCGTCAAACAACATGGCCTCAGGGCCATGATGAAAGGTGGCCCTGATAGCTGCCACCATCTCTGCTGTCTGGCTTGCCTTGCTCAAAACATGCGCCTGACTTAACTGGCTTCAATCAATTCAATTAGTTCACCCGCCGCTCCCACGCATGTTGCGGCACGACGACCGTGGTAGGGCAAGCCTTCATATGTGCGGGGAGGTGCAATAAATTCCGCTGTTACAGCATCCAGCGATTGAACGATATAACTGACCAGCGCAATGCCCGGGGGCAACATACCGTCCGCACAGGGGCGTTCAATAGTTGTTTCGGGATACTGATCTACTTCATTGTTCACATCGCGGCCAACGCAGGTCATGGACAAATGATGCGGCGTTTCTTCAGGCAAGTTATAGGCTTCGTTTATCACGCTGTATTTAACATGATAGGCGTTGCCCTGAGACCAGCCGAAATTTTCTGTATAGAAATCAATGGCTTTTTGCATATCAGGTGTCGCCAGGATCATGATGAATGTGTGGTCTACAAACGCCCTTGCAAGCGGTAGGTCATAGTCCGGCAAGTTGCCGCGCACTTCATTGAGATAAAACAGTTCATTGGCAAGTCCCACCGCCTGCATGGGGTATATTTTGTCGGAAAAATCCAATAGTGCAGGCTCACCCACCACGTCAAACGGGCTGTCCTTTAACTGTTGATTGAGTGCATCGGCATCCTTGATCGTGATCTCAATTGCATTCCACCCAAAAGACTTAAGAGGCTCATACGCAGGCATGTTGGTATTTTCTATAATGCGAATATAGACTTCAGAACCGCTTTCTGGCGCCATGGTAACTAATTTTTTGCCCGCCATTCCCGGTGTGCCCCATGCCTCAGCTTGAGCCGCAGTCACGCTTGCTTCGTCGCGGCGCTCGTAGCCGAAATAATCCTGATAGCTTTTTGCAACAGCTTCCACATCTTCCGCGCACACTGTCGCTATTTTGATGCGGCCCTCAACGTCAGGTCGGCAATCAGTTTTTTCAGTCATTGGGTACCCTCTTTTACGTATTTCAAGCAGTTTCATTCATGCTGGACAGCGACAGGCCACACCATCAATGACGTATATCAATAACAGCAATAACGTCGACGCCTGCATTGACATAGATCGTGGCAACCGCCGCCCTCTGCCTTCATAAATAAGCGTGTAAGGAGAGCCGTGCATGACCAAAAACACTTGGAATCGCCGCCACTTCCTGGCTGCAAGTGCTGGTATGCTCGCCATGCCTGCAATCATCCGAACTGCTCGCGCCGCCAACAACGATTATGACGTTGCTGTTCTTGGCGCGGGCCTGTCCGGACTGAACGCCGCCAGGCATCTGGAAGCCGCCGGTTACCGTGTTGTCATATTGGAGGCGAGGCATCAAGTAGGTGGCAGGGTCAGGTCTGAAGACACCCTCAACGGTATACAGGAATTGGGCGGCCAGTCGCTTACCAGTGGTTACGCTAGTATGGTGTCCACAGCGGAAGAACTGGGCCTTTCGTTTTTCTCTCCGGGCGCAGGCGATCCAGTTCTTAGCAGGCGCGGTACGGCAATTCATGTTTCAGGCAAAACAGCCGCTGACCGCGATGCCTGGAGCAGCCATCCAGCCAACATGTTTGTGGGCGACAATAAAACTCAATTTCCCTGGGAAAGATTGCGCAACTTTATTGCAGCCGAGAATCCGCTACAGGTTGCACAAGACTGGCAAAAACCGCGCTATGCAAACCAGGACGTATCTCTTGCGCAATTGCTTTCTGCCCAAGGCTTCAGCGACGCCGAAATCAAGCTTATTGCAGATACAAACCCAACCTACGGTGACGGCGCGCATGAAATCTCTGCACTCATGCATTTTTACAATGCGGCATGGATAAAGCGGTTGATTGAACTGATGGCAAATGGACGATCCGGCAGTTTCCAGATCGTCGGAGGCAATCAGATGCTGCCAAAAGCGATGGCCAACGCACTGAACTGCGATATTCGTCTTGGATTTGAGGCGAAGCGGATTTCAAATACTGCCGGTGGTATTATTGTTTCAAATCCGAACGGCGAAACTGTCACCGCAAAATCTGCAATTTGCAGTTTGCCCCTGAAGGCACTGGCCAATGTGACAATTGATGCACCCATCTCAAAAACGCAACGGACTGCCATAAAAAACATTCCATACTCGCGCGTGCATCAGGTTTTCTTTGAAATTCAAAAACCCTTCTGGGAACATGACGGCCTGCCAAACACATTTTGGACAGACACTATTGCTGGGCGCCTGTTTATGTCCGCTGGTGCTGACGGCAAACCAGCTTACCTGAAGACATGGGCTACCGGGCGGCAAGCTGCAGTGCTTGATCAGATGCCTGATAAAGAAGCGATGGATCTATTGCTGGGCACTATAGAAACCATTCGTCCCGCTACTAAAGGAGTGCTAAAACCTCGCTATTTATGGTCATGGCAGCAAGAAGCTTATTCTGGCGGCACCTATGCGGCGTGGGGGCCGGGGCAAATCACAGGCTTGGGCCCATCGATCGCCGCCCCTGCAGACAGACTATTTTTTGCCGGAGAGCATACAGCCAAACTTGACCGCGGCATGGAGGGCGCAATGGAATCAGGTGAACGTGCCGCCTATGAAGTTATAGATAGATTGGATGGTTAACTCTGTGCGGGTTACAGCTTCCGTGCATAGGCTAGCGGCATGCTTTCTATTTCTGTCGCTATTGTCGCGTTCCACCGATTGAGAAAACCAAACAACGAAATGACTCCAACAATTTCCACAATTTCGTCATCGGTGAAAAATTTCGAAAGGGCTTCAAATTGATCATCTGTCACGGTTGACGGTGACAATCCAGCGCCGTGTGCCACCCGCAGCGCTGCACGTTCACGCTCGCTAAACAGCGGCGATGTTTCATACGTCCAGACCGCATCAATTTTTTCACGTGAAACACCAACAGAATGCGCGCCGTGGGCGGTATGTGCTTGGCAATATTGACACCCCGCCGCCGTGCTGGTGATGTTTCCTATCAAGCGTTTTAACTCGGGCTCAACTGTGCCACTGCCGTAAAGCGCCTGAACCATCATGGAAAGCGATTTCATCAACGCCGGATGCCGGGCCATCGTCAAGCCGTCATTGGATGTAAAGCCCATCGTTTTTTCAGCGCTCTCCATCATGCTTTGAAGCTCTGGAGCCAGCTGGTCGACTTTAAGTGGTTGTAGGCGCGGCATATGGTTTCCCTCATCGATACAGTGGCAATAGCCTGCATCAGGCTCACACTCCAGGGAATGATTCATATCAACACCTGTTGATCCAATGTGGGAGCATGAATACCAATAATCAAAACTTTGAAAGCATCGGCAAACTCAAAGGGATAGGCGTGAACGCCAGCGTGGCAAACGAACCTCTGGCCTCTGCCTTCGGAGGATATTTCCATAAGTAAAATAATAAAATATCGTGTGGGATATACGGCAATTATCCGGGATAAAAGGAATGATTTTGTTAACCCATGGTCCACATTTGGTCATATAACAAAGGCAAATAACAAAACGCAAAAGACATCAACCTTGTTAATCATCGAAAAGCGCCTCAACTAATATTTCCGCAAATAGATTGAGCTCCTTAAGGAGGCTGACATCCAATATTGATACTCG
The DNA here is from genome assembly GCA_011088215.1 of Sphingomonadales bacterium. Taxonomy (GTDB): domain Bacteria; phylum Pseudomonadota; class Alphaproteobacteria; order Sphingomonadales; family Kordiimonadaceae; genus Kordiimonas. The sequence goes on from JAALKD010000003.1 coordinate 100,529, forward strand.
CGTCATAAGGCTGCAGTGGCTTTAAGATAGAATAGGATCTGTCAGCTGTTCCTTTGTAGCGGATAATGGATTTATAATGTGTTTTTTCTAAATTATCTATTGAGACAGTTACCTCCAGTGCTTGACCTCCCACCGTAGCAATGTCAATAACCTCTGCCCCTCCAGATAACACTTCGTCAGGGTCCTCCCAAACAACATCTTGCCAATCATTAGAATACGCCCAATCAAGTACAGAAAGCATTTGTGGGTCAGCTTGAAAATAACTAACTGTATTAGAGAGAGAGTATGCAGTTAGCAATGGGCGCACGCAGTGGTAAATTTCAGTCGTCATTCCCGTTACAAATTGCAGTTCTCCAACACTCTCGAACGCTCCATTCCTCGGCCCAAACGGCACCTCCAAGTCTACATAATCTGCACTTTCTGCACCCAAAACGAGCGGGCTATCGTCTGCATCTCTCCAATCTATCATAGCACTTGCCAACTGTAACGACTTCAACTCCGCCACACCGTTTGCTGCAAAGACTAGTGAAAGATAATCGATGTTTGCCCTGTTGATATTAATTTTTCCAGACTCATGACTAACATGAATATTTACCGAATGGCCCAGCACTTCAATTGCACCATCCCTGTATATCGAACCTTCCTCATCGTAAAAATACCTAGTGAAAAATACATCCATCGCGGACTGGGCTATATATTTTGCGCGAGCCTGCTCTATTGAAAATTCTGTTGTGCTACGCATTGTCAACGACAGTTTCAACAAACCTGCCGCAAGAATAGAAAGCAGAAGAACACTCCAGACAATAGTGACAAGAGCCGCCCCAGTATCACTTTTGAGTTGGTATGGCATCAGCTTCATCATCACCAAGCAAGGCTTCAAATTCCGTGCTCAAATAGTCCATCACACTTCGAGTTTCTTCGACATTTCGGATGATTCTCGGAGTAAGGAGAATAATAAGCTCTGTTCTGCGTTCCACCAAATTATTGGTCCGAAATGCCTGACCTATAATTGGAATATCCATCAAAAATGGGATGCCCGAATTATTTTTTGATGCTGTCGTTCTAATTAGTCCACCTAGAGCAATTGTTGAACCGTTTTGTACTGCCACAGTACTACTCATTTTACGTTGTTGGATTGTAGGAGCATCAATCCCGGATGAGGCTGTTTCTGCTACATTGCTCTGCTCTTGCTCTACTTCTAGCATTACCAAGCCACCTTCATTTATTCGAGGTGTTACTGTTAAGATCACGCCAGTATTTCTATATTGTATGCTGTTAACAATCGGGGCGTCGCTGTTGTTGACACTAACTGCGGTCGCAGTTGGCACCGGAACTTCATCACCCACTTGCAGAGTTGCGGATTGATTATTCAAAACAAGTAATTTCGGCGAAGAAATTACTCTAACGTCAGACAATGTCTCCAAGGCGTTCAATACCGCGCTTGCGCTGTCAGAATTTGTATAGAGCCAAGAAAATCCGGGGACCTGAGCCGCAGGCAAGGCCGACTGACCAAACGCAACCGTATTATTTCCTGTTTCAAAATGCCACTGCAAACCATATCGCAGTTCCTCCGTAAGCCCAATCTCAGCAACGGTGACTTCCACTAAAACTTGTCTCGGTGTTACATCAAGTTGCTTCAGTGCGGTTTCAACGACAGCAAATTCAGAAGGGGTTGCCATCACAACGATAGAATTATTTTCTTCGTTCGGAACAATCCTAACTGAATCAACTTCATTGCCAAACTGACTCTGGGTCCGACCCAACCGCCCTCCAGCAGCCGACGTATCGTTTCGCCGTCCAGTTCCTATATTCCCCCTTCCTTGTTGCGCCACGCCCCGCCTGTCTCTAGACAAACCGTTATTTAATCTGCCAGAGTTTCCACCGAAACCGTTCCCTATAATTAGATTAAGCGTTTCTGCAATGTCTTGGGCCCGGCTATTTTTCATCTGATAAACGTAAATTCGCCTACCTGGCGCGCTCTCTCCTAAATCAAGCCTTTCAACCCAACTTTCAACCGTCAACAATAGTGAACGGGACGGAGCTACCGCTATTAGTCGGTTAATTCTAGTAACTGGAATAAACTTGACCCCGGTGTCATTTTCCTCACTTGAAAATATATCCTCAAGTTCTTTCGCTATTTTATCAGCTTCAACATAATTCAAAGAATATATACCGAATGACATGCCCTTCATTTTGTCGACATCAAAGGTGTTAATCGCACGCATCATGCCGATTAACTCCTGGGAAGTACCGGCGACAATTATAATTCTCCGACTATCATCAGATCGAAGAACCCCACCAGGTGGGGCAAACGGCTCAAGAATCTTCTCCATTTCAGAGGGTTTTGTATGTTGAAGAGGAATGACCTGCACACCAAAGCCCGGCAAGTCAGCACTTGCTGGTTTAGCCTGTTTAATTGACGTCACAGTCCGAGGTGCATCCGCCACCGGCAATATATGGTATCCGTCGCTTGTCGGTACAAGAGCAAACCCTTTGGTTTTCAAGAGGGCCTCTAGAGTTGTTCTTAGAGCACTTCGTGAAATGGGACCACTTGTTTCAAGGGTAACATTTCCTTGGACTCGAGAATCAACGAAATAAGAAAGGCCAAGGGAATCTGCCAAAACAGCTCTGATAACAATTCTAATGTCTGTATTTTTAAACGTAAGCGAGAATGCTCCGTCTTTCTCTTCAGCCACTTGTTTTAATGGTTCGGCCTCTCGAAAAAACTGCCCGTTGCCATTAACGTACTCTGCACGTGACTTATTGGTTGGTGGTTGGCTGGACAGGTCGGCTGGACCTAAATCAGTTGTAGATCCGCCCGTGACAACCTCTCGCGACGCAACTTTTATCGACTTATCAAACTTCATATTGTCGCCCGGTGTAGAACATCCAAATAGTACCACCACAAGGGTGCAGGACATAAATCTCCTAGTTTGAATAGCGTACATTTTAACCCCCACCCGACAACTCCAATACTTTGCGCTCTCCGTCATGGACCAGCGTGATAAAATTTGAACCAATTGTGTCAACTATCCAGACATCGACCGTACTTCCTACTTTTGCTACAATAGTTTCGTTAGTATCTGTCGACTGCAGGTACGCCGACCTGTTGGTTTCCGACGAGCCTACAACTCCTACCAATCGATACGGCACTTCGCGACGCACTTCAGGGGCCTCCGGTACAGCTATTTTCACTTCTTTTGCAGGCGGCCTGCGATTGCGATGAAAAAGGGGGCGTGCGAGAACCAATGACGTGTCTGTATCTAATGACTTTAAGCCACTAAAAATATCGTTTTGCGCTCGCGTAGAATTCAGCCCAATATTGCTGTCTGGCAATGGAACCAGATATACAAATGTAAGCATCAAGGCCCCTAAAAGGTTTACAAAAACGAGCGAAGATATAACGGGAGAGCCTAGCAATTTTATCACGATATTCGCTCGCGAACTGACTGATCACGGAACCCAGACACCTCCATAACTACTCTCAGCATTGCTGGGCGTGTTTGGGTCGAGGCTGTCTGTACGTGTATCGACATTTTCCTAATCTTGAGCATTGGTTGAGCCTGTTCAAGCGTCTCAAAAAATCGCACCAATGTCTGATAATTCGCCGACGAGTTGACCTGCACCGTCATTGGTTCAAGTCTGCCATTAGTTCGAGCTCTGTTTAACGCCCGCATAGAGCCAATTGTCATCTGCGCCTGGCTTGCCAACTGTCTTATGTCGCGCTGAATTACAACTTGAGTTGACTGCCGGTCTCCCTCGTACAAATATTTACCGGCCTGTTCATTACCCAAGTCAGATAATTGCCTACGGATATCCTCCTCTCGCTTTGGCAGCTCTTCCAGGCGCTGCAAAAGCGCCAGTTTACGCGAATACGTCCGCTCCAGTTCAGCAACTATTTCAACGTCTTGCGTTGCAAGCTGCCAAATTAAAGTCGTCATTCCACCAATCAACAAAATCCATGCAGCAATGCCTCCTGCTATTCTTTTCACGGGGCTACTCTTTCTGGCCTGGAAACAAGATTAAACCTGATCTCAAATCTTTTGCTGAGGTTGTCATCCATTCCAACCACGGACGAAAGCGACACATTTGAAAAAGCTGGAGCACGCTCAAGGTCCAGCACCCAACTCTCTGGGGCAACAGCCACACCCGTTACAAATAAACGATTTCCATCAAGTCTAACGTCTTCGAATACTACCCCGTCGGGGCTACTGTCAGTGAGCACCTTTAATAAATCTAAAGCTGAAGAAACTTGCCTTTCTTGTTCGACGGATTGGTAAAGCCCTTGCATCACTCTCATTTGACGTTGCAGACCTGCAATAGATTCAGTTTGCCTACGCGTCTGACTGACCTCGTCATCTATTCTCGCTATAGCCGCCTCAAGTCGACTGGCATATAATTTAGGCATTGCACTGAAAATAAACGCAACTACCAACAGCAAAGTCAAAATCATGGTAACGCGAAGCGCGTGTCGTCGAGTTAAAAAGCTATAATTAAATGGAACGCTATTATTTTCGCGAGTATTCATAGGTGTCACTGAATTGAGTGCCAAGCCGTGCCTATCACATGCGCTAATAATCGCATCTGACAATGTCTTTCGCGCTGCGGAAACTATCACGTCTGAGCCTGAATCCGTAACATTAGCTGTGAAGCTATAGATAAGTTGGTTCAATGGTAACGGCATGATCCTTTCAACTTCCAACCTGACAACTTTCTCCACTTCGTTTTCTGCCTCAAGCGGAATTCTAAATTGACGCGACAGAATTAGACCTGCGCCTAACTCTACATCAACTGAAGATCCCTGATGCAGCTGTGAAAAAGCAGTATCAACAGAACTTTCTGTTTCGAGTCGCAGCGCAATAGAAGGCTCAGCAAACAGAAAGTACCTACGCATCCGTTTAGGTACCAATGAGACCAAAGCCTCAAACCAAACGGCAATTGCTCCGCCGACCATTTTTTGTGCTTTTTTGAATATGTTACTCATCCTGCACTACCGCCAGAAAAACAAGCCTGTGTTACCGCATCAAATGCACAATGAGACCACTCATCCACCGCTATCGGGACAATTAACTCCGGCCAGAGAAATGCGTTGTCGATTGCTTGCATTCGAATTTTTACTGCAGCTGGCAAAGAAAGCTGATTTTGCCAGTTTTCAAGCCAGACACCGCCTAAAGTTTGTTTTTGAAAATATCGAAACTCAACAGATTCTACATTCTCAATCATCACCGCAAACAATTTGGAGTTTTCAGATTCGCTGTCTTCCACACCGCCGTGGTCTGGCACTATAGTTACAGAAAAATTGCCCTCCGACGTTGCCAAATTAACTTTGTAGTATTCGTCCGATTGAGGATTAGGGTTAAGTGTTGAAATAAATTGCATAGAGTTTTGCTGACCAACAAAGGGGTATTCAACATCATCTCCCTCCCTCAGTGGATCTGCAGGATAGGAATGACTAATCCACTTTAAAAGCTGACGTCTTAATAATAGCACTTCCTCGGCAGAAGAGGCCTCCTGATGCAGTTTTTGCCACGTATTTAGGCCGAGCGACAAACTCTGCGACAACGGCACAGCAACAATCGTCATTATGGCCACCGCTATCAACAACTCCAAAAGAGTAAAACCTCTATCATCATCGATCATGATCTAATTCTTCCTCACGATCACGCGTTCAAAAATGATAGGATTTCCATAATTGCCACCCTGATACTCGACCTTGCCTTCCAAGCGAAACAGGAAATCCGCTGGCTGATCTTTATCGCTTTCGTGAGCATAATTATTGCCGGTCAACTCCCAGTGCCAATCCCTAAAATCACCAGATTTCGGCAAGTTCTGCCAGTCCTCCATAAGCAACTGTTCATCGATTTTGGACTGCAGCACCGCTGCGGCGAATGCCCTTTCATCAGCAACCTTTAACCTATGTGGGGACGCTGCAAATATCGGATACAACGCACCAAGTCCCATTGCCAAAATAGCGACCGCTATCACCATTTCCAGCAGCGTAAAGCCGTCTTCACGGACCAAGAGGCTCATTGCTCAACCTCTATTTTGCCGGTTGTCCAATCTATTCGAACTTTTACAGAAACATTGCCATAGGATAGCTTTACTAACCCGCCGGAAGTTGCTCCATTCGGATAAAATTCAATTTTGTCCGCAAGAGCCAAATTCCACGCAGTGGAAGGATCCAAATCCAACTTAAGACCTTCAGGGCCCTCAATCACTTCACCGTCAATTCTGTAAACGTTGGAATTTTCCACGAACTCAAGCACATGCAATGAACGTTTTTTTTGAGCCTGCATCCGCAATCTCCGGGCATTGTTCGCCAGATCGTTTGCGAACTGCCTAACCTGGTATCCGGGAACCAAAGCGGCATAAACAGTAGGCGCAGTTGCAGCAATCATTGACGTAATTGCCAGAACTACAAGTATTTCCAGTAACGTATAACCAGCCGATCCTGTATCAGGAGTCGCTTGAAATATCGGCGTTTTCACCAGTGCCACCAGCAGCCCCATCAGCCCCTAAACTTGAAACAACAACACTCTGGCCATCATCGGAAACATCATAAATATAGGCGTTCCCCCATGGATCCACGGCTTGGGACGCTTTCGGCAAATATGGTCCAGACCAACCAGCAGCATCGGCCGGTTGTGACAGCAAACCACTTAACCCTTCGGCGTCCGTAGGAAACCGTCCAACATCCACACGAAAAAACTCCAGATCAGTGACCAGTCTATTCACCTCAATACGTGCGGTATCCGCCTTCGCTTTGCCAAACTGGCGCAGAACCACAGGGCCCGCGATTCCCACAATCAATGTTAGAATTACCAAGACAACCAAAAGCTCAAGAAGCGTGTATCCGCTTTCATCGCCGAGGGCTCGTTTCGCCCGTTTTTTAAAGTGCCACATCATTAATACTCATTATCCCCAAAAGAACCGAACCAACCAACAAGGCAACAATGCCGCCCATCACAATCGTCATAACCGGCGAAAAAACTTCCAATGCTTTTTCAAGTCGAGATTCGTAGTCTTGTGAAAGAATCGTTGCCGATTCTGTTAACATATCCCCAAGGTTTCCTGATTGTTCGCCAACCTTAACAAATTGAACAGTCAGCGCTGGAAACCAAACGATATTTTTAATTGCACCTGAAAGCAGTTCTCCGCGGCGCACCATAACTCGAACACGCGCCAACTCAACTTCCACATGTGCTATCTTAACAGTGTCCACTGCCATTGCAATCGCCTTATCCAGTGCAAGCCCACTTTGCACGCAAACCCCCAGAGTCCGTGTAAAACGAACGATGGCCGGCATTAATATCCATGCCTGCATATAAGGTAATTTGCAGATGTTTTCCAAGACTACGCCACGCAAGCGTGGGTTGTGCCAGACGGCGACGCCCCACATCACCAATCCTGCAAAAAAAACACTTATTATTAGCCAGTATTCAGTAAAAACACCCGCCAATCCCATCACAAACTGTGTAACCCCAGGCAATTTGTCTTCATTGCCCTCAAATAACGGTCCAAACTGCGGAATTACGAATGTAATAACGAGTACAAATGTTGCCGCCACCATAATCATGAGGATCGCCGGGTAAATGAGGGCACTTCTGAGTCTTTCCCGAAACGACAGACTGCGCTCCATTGTTGTTGCCACTGTATCAAGTGCTGCCGCGAGTTTGCCCGCGCTTTCACCCGCCTGAATCGAGGCAATTACCTGGATTGAAAAATAATCCTTATGACGCGACAAAGCGGCTGCCAAGCTTTCACCTCGCCTTATCTCGGTGTGGACGTCCTCAAGTATTCTAACAAATATGTCCTTGCTTTGCATGCCGACCAACAACTTGAGCCCGTCATCAAGCGCGAGACCCGCCTTCAAAAGACGTGCGAGATCACGCAAAAAGGAAAATATATCCCGGTCATTCGGCTGGCCGAACAATTGAACCGGTTCATTCAATCGCATTGACAGGGTTTTAGCCCCGACTGACAGTTCGATCGGCACCCAGCCACGTCGGTGCAATTCGGCAGATGCCGACGCACTATCCAGCGCATCGAGCATTCCTGTTTGCACTTCGCCGTTTGTATCCAGCACTCTATAGTGGAAGCTTGCCATCAACTGCGCTCCCTCGTCACACGCAGCACTTCTGCCAGCGAAGTTTGGCCGCCCCGCACCACTTCAAGGCCGTGGTCGAACAAGGTACGCATACCGCCTTTTTGGGCCAGCTGCTCCAATTCGGTACCACTTTTGTGAGCCAGAATTGCCAGTTCGATTTCTGGTGTAATTTGCAGCACTTCCGCAATCATCCGACGCCCCTGGTACCCGGTGTTATGGCAGGCCTCACACCCATGACCGTCAAAAAACGGGCCGTCCGATGCAGACAATCCAAGATCGGCCAAAAAATCAACATTTGGTTCGGTTTCATACCGACAATGATCACACAGGGTACGCACCAACCGCTGCGCCATCACCAAACGAATGGTTGATGAAATCAAATAGTCTTCCACCTCCATATCCAGCAGGCGCGAAATCGCCGCCGCCGCACTGTTGGTATGCAAGGTTGACAAAACCAGGTGGCCGGTCAGCGATGCCTGAATGGCGATGGATGCGGTTTCGCCGTCACGAATTTCGCCAACCATAATAATGTCAGGATCCTGACGCAGGAACGACCGCAGCGTTTTGGCAAAGGTGCGCCCTATCCGGTTATCCACCTGCACCTGCCCAATACCGTCCAGCACATATTCAACCGGATCCTCAACCGTTAGAATTTTTCTGCCCGGCGTGTTCAGCTCCGACAGCCCAGTATACAGGGTTGTTGTCTTTCCTGAACCCGTGGGACCAGTTACCAAAACAATGCCGTCTGGCCGCTTGAGTGCATTGCGAAAAGGCGTTTTTACCTGATCATCAAAACCCAGACTGTCAAATTCCAGTCGCACTGCGCCGCGGTCAAGTAGCCGAAGCACAACCGCTTCGCCCTGGCTGGTGGGCGATGTTGAAACTCGGAAATCAATTTCCTTGCCGTGAGCGCGCACCCGCATCCGTCCGTCCTGCGGCAGGCGGCGTTCGGCGATATCCATATCGCTCATGATCTTCAGTCGCGAAACCACCGCCGAAACCATATCCTTGGCCGGGCCCGGCACTTCCACCAAAATCCCGTCGACCCGAAACCGTATCTGCAGCTTACCGTTTAGGGGTTCCACATGAATGTCAGACGCGCGGCGCGACAGCGCGTCATCAATCATTCGGTCAACAAACCGGATCACAGGCGCATCGGTCGCCAATTCTTTCAGCCGGTCAACATCGTCGGCAATTGCATCAACGTCCAGTTCGTCAATCAAACTGGCGTCGCCGCCAAAATACAGCTTGTTGATAACCCCCTCGATTTTACGCAGGGTCGCAACCTTCATACTAATCGGTTTTCGCGCTGCAAATGCCAGCGCCTTCACCGCATAATCATCGGTCGGGTCGGCAACAATCACTTCAAGTTCGCTGCCCATATCGCGCACCGGCAATATATGGCAGGCCTGCAAAAATATCGGGTTCAAGTCAGGAATATCAACGGGCGTAATGGGCCAGTCATCATCAGATGCCGTGGGCAATTCGAAGTGTTTAGCCAGTGCGAGTGAGAGATCAACTTCAGAAAGCAAGCCCAACCCCGCGATGGTGCCAGCCATGCCCTGCTGGGCTTCCAGCAGCACTTCCTGCACACGGCCCCATGCGCCGTCAGACAGATAGCCGCCGTCGGTTAAAAACGCACCAAAATCTTCGCTTGCCCCCAAGGCTTCGCCCCCAATTTACTCGAGCAAATTATAGGTCTTGCGTGTGCCGCGCACAATATGATTCGTTCGCAGGCCAGGTAATTTTTGTATATTGTCGTTCAATCGATATAGGGACGGCGGGCCGCGAGCAAAGAATGGCTGTCAGACCATGCATTTAGCAGACCAATGACAGCCTGCTGGAGCCGACAGTGAAACATCATGAACATTCCAGTCCCGTGGCTTTTTCACAAACAATATGCCAAACGAGCTACTGAACGTACCGAATCGCTAAACGGGGGTCACCGCCCATACCCTAACTTCGTCTTTTGATCGACACGTAAAAGGGGTTGACGGCATGGGCATGGGCGACGGCAGGTTTTTTTGCAGGCATTGGGTTTTGGTCAGGGCTTTATTATCTGACGCAGATTGCGCAGGTGTCATATTGCCAAACGCTCATCAACACCTGCACCGTGCAGAAAGCGCATGAGTAGATATTGATTTGAGCCATTCATCTTATAGTCCGCGATGGGCTCATCGCCTTCGTAAAGATATTCCTTGCGGCCACTAAGACTGGATACGCTGGCAAAACGCCTGCCCTTGGGGCCGTATTCATACGTAACAGTCAGATTAGGTTTAGCAACTGTGATCAGCCGGTTTTCCACGTCATATTCATAGGTTCGTATGCCATCACTGGTTAGATTACCGCTGTCATCGTAGGTCAGACTGGTGCCGGAGAGACACCCAGTATCATTTGCAACATCGCTGAGGCAATCATACTGATTTAACCCGTTACTGGTATAATGCTTGTTCACATCGTCCAGACCAGCCTTGAACACATATTGATTGTTGCTGATGGTACGATCAGTGATCTGGTTCACCGCATTATAGTCAAAGTCATAGCGTGCATCAGTGACCGTGCCCTGCGGTTCCACCAGATTATGCTCAAGGGTCTTGAGCGCACTGTCGGCATGATAAGTGTAGCCCGAGCCAGCGTTGTTCAAGGAAGTCAGCACGCTTTTGCCGACAAGGCATCATAGCCGTAGTTGGCCAGATTTTGACTGCCTTCGGTTACCAAGTCCATGCGGCCAACGGCGTCATAGGTGAAAGCAACGGTTTTGCTGCCAGTTGAACCCTCCGCCGGGAAAGTATGACTGTCCCGCGCGCTGGCCCGATTGTGACCAACATCCACACGCCTGCCGCCAGAGATGGCAAAGCCCAGGGCGCTGCTATCGGCTGTGGCTGTTACTTCGGCTCCAATGACATATCGGCACGCGCTCTGCGCTTAATCAGTATTTGTTTGCGCCACTCATCTGGGTTTTTTTGCCGAAGGTTTTGATCAATTATCCTTTTGACATTCATCACTACTGAATCGCTGACGAAATCAGCGCCCGTGTATATAGGAGCGGCATTTATTGTTCCTTCACGGGCAGCTCTTTCAATCGAAGCAAAGGAATAGATTAACTGTAACGGAGGGTACTTTCGAAACTCATCAAAAACATGCTGCACGTTTGCTATTGTCGTAAGCGACGATCTATACGCTGCCAAGTGTTCCAATCGTTGAACTTTATCAGGAAGATTATCAATCGCTTCTACTACAACGTCAAGCTTCAGAGCACCGATAAACGCAACCAATTTACTTTGCACAACAGCCGCCAAGCTGTCCTCAACGGCTAGAGCATCTGCCATCGCTAAAATCTGCTGCACCTGTATGGGTTCTAACTTATTTGTATAACACAAAATACCATCAATAAGAGCATTACGCGCCGTCATTTCTGGATGGTCAGCCAATTTTAACGCTTCGTCCACGATCGGATAGGCTCTGCCCCCCAATTGCCCAAACAAATGAAGGCCTCTACGCGAGATGAAATGTTCTTCTGACCGCAATAATCGCACTAACGCTTTTAGGTCTATCGAAGAAAAATTCTCAACTGCGTCACCATATGGATCATAGCCACTAGGCCATTGATCGGTGTCTGCAATTTCCAAGGTTTTATATGGTTTATTTTCCATTTTACAGGCTCTCTTTATCTAGAATACCTTGTCGTCAAGTATTTTCTTTATTTCGTCCAGAATCTTTCCCTGTTGCTTTATTGTTCGCTGGTGATTTCGAAATTGTTTATGGTTTTCCTTGTCATTTTTATTTCCGTTTGGTGAACCTTTGGGAAATCTCTTCTGCTCTTTTTTACGTACTTCAAGACTCGTTTCAAGCTGCTGTTCACCCGCCAACAATCCATCGTCATCCAGACCGCCTATATCAACATCACCTGCGTCGCTAACTTTACCTACATCGTCTTGATCGAAGGGTCCTGAGTTTTCAGCATCATCCTCAATACTTGCATCATCGTTGTTACTCACATTAAAGCTTGCCTGCATCTGAGCTGCTATACTCTTAAAAATAGCATTTCGCAGTTTTTTTGCAACAAACCTGACTCCCACCGCGAGAGCTGGGCCAGCGGCCCTTTTGCCTACCTCTCTCACGCCCGTCCCCACAACAGCCGCGCCAAAGCAAAGACCACCACAAACTGCTTTCCCGGTCGGATCAGTCGCATTCACCGGATCATTTGCGGTGTATCCGTACATATTCATATTGTCTTCATAACCGATGGGGTCGGTTTGCATGAAGCGGCCAAGGGTGGCTGAGTAATAGCGGGCTCTGTAGTAATAGAGGCCGGTTTCCTCGTCCCAGCGCCTGCCAGTGTAGCGGAACGGCTGGCCAGTTCCCTCGCCGCCTTTCATGTTGCCGTAGGCATCATAGGAATAGGGGTCTATCTGCACCCGCACACCGGTTGCTGCTGCGGCTGTCGCAACCACACTGCCCTGATGGTTGGTCAGGTAATATTCTGACTTGGTCAAGCCGCCACTGGTGTCATCATACTGCCAGTACATCAACCGCTCATCAACACCGGCACCATGCAGATAGCGCATGGTCAGATACTCTGTAGAGCCAACCATCTTATAGTCCGCAATCGGCTCATCGCCTTCATAGAGATACTCCTTGCGGGTTTCTGTACCGCCCGGGTTCTTAATGCTGGCAAACCGGCGGTCTTTTATTCATATACTGTCCCCAGACACGGCCATCATTGCGGTTCTATCGCTTCGTGTGATGGGAAAGGCCGTAGATAGAGGCACCAAAATACCCTTTGGAATTTTTCTTGGCTTTGGATTTTTGCTTATCTTCTATATGACGCAGTTCAACGTGGTTGCTTATTGATTGGCACCCACAAATGTTCGGGGCAGCTAATTATGTACTGGCCCCAGATACCTCTACATCAACTAACAAAGATTCTTATCCCAAAGGTATAATCTATCTTCCAATCTATACTGTAATGAATGACGCAAACTATGTTCGCAGTACATAGTGCGCCGTCGCCAGAAAAACCGATCGACTGCAAAGTACGACCCGTATAGTTCTGGTGAGGTTGTTACTTTTTTTTACTAGCTGGCTCATTAAAATTTTTTTCACAAACTTGACAGATCTTGGGATCGTGGTCCTTTGGAAAGCCAAAAAACTTTGCTTGCGGAATAATGGTGCCACAGTGTTGGCATTTTCCCGAAATTCGAAGCACAACAGGTACGACAATAAACCATATCAAAAAAAATAACCCAAAATAGTCTGACATATTCTTGCCAGCAATTACAAATGTGCTCGCTGCCGCCACTATCAAAATAACAATCAAAACATAATGTCGACGCACTGGGTTTATCATTTGCTACTCCTATTTTTAACTATCATAATAAACTTTAACCTGCGCTACTACTTATCGAGGCTCAGCATATCACTGCGACTATGTTTTTATTTGTTTTTACGGTTTATCCTCGGAATTTCTTGAATTCGCCTCACTACCTGAAGCAGCGTCAACATTTGGTGTTGGATTGGCTTCGGTAGGCTCGGCACCACTAAATATTCGCAGTATATCTTGGACGCCAAATTTAAATCCATCGGAGCAAGTAGCCCCCCACTAACTATTAACGGACTCGCTTCAAGTGCTACAGCTTGACCAATCCAGTTTCCATTTTCGTCAAAAGTAGCAGTGGTACTAAGTCCAGCGCCTGCACCGCCTCCTGCATTTATTGTGTGTGTGGTTCCGTTCAGGTTTTCTGCACCCCCTTCAAGGATGCCAATCTCAGCGCCAACTGAAGCATCAACCGCAGCTGTCGTGCCGGTCACTGAGTGTTGTTGGCGGCCTATGAATACTGTATCTATTGAGCCGGTAATACCTATATCAAAGTCTTGCCCCGGGTCCGTACCCCAATTCCAATACACTCCCAAAGCAGGCCCAGCCCCCGCTCCGCCCCAAAACACGTCAGCTGTAAACTTAAAAAAGCCCGTATCGAGGCCTGTTGGATCTACTTTATTCACCGGATCATTACTCACGTATCCATACATATTCATCTGATCTTCATAGCCGA
>JAALKD010000048.1:0-4109 GCA_011088215.1 Sphingomonadales bacterium
CCGTTGCTAAGTGGGATGTCATAGTCGGCAGCCAGAAATAACGTCCATTTGGGTGCATTGACCAGGCTGCGTTGGTCGCTGATGTCCGTACCACCCGGACCAATATATTCATCGTAGGATGCATCTGTGTAGGCCACTGATGCCGCTACATTCAGGTTGGCTGTTGGCCTGACGGCCAATTCAATTTCAATACCTTTGATTGTAGCGGCGCCCGCATTGGTGAATAGAGCGCTAAAAGCACCTTGAGCGTCAGCGACAAAGCTTGAAAGCTGCAGGTTTTTATAATCGTTATAATAGGCTGCAATGTTCAGGGTCGCTCTGCCATCCGCGAGGGTTGATTTGCTGCCAACTTCAAAGGCCCACAGCGTTTCCGGCTCATAAGGCACTGCTTCGATTGCGCTGTTTGACCGGCCATCAAAACCACCGCTCTTAAAACCCCTGCTGGCACTGGCATACACCATCTGGTCTTCACTCACTTCGTAAGTCAGCCCCACTTTGGGCGATAAGTTGTTCCAGCTTTCTGTCACTTGCACGTCGGTTGCCCGGAATCCCTCACCGATATTTGGCACTAAAGGAGTGTCGGCACCGAAAAACTCCTGAACACGGTCAAAATCCTTTTCTTCGTGCGTATACCGAAGGCCTGCAGTCAAGGTTAGTTGGTCACCAAGCGGTATATCTGCCTGTCCGTAAGCGGCATAACTGCGATTAATCTGATCATTGATTGAGTTGGAAACAAAGGCGATGGCAGGGCCGAAGATGCCCGACATTGTGATGTCGTGTTCGCGCAGGTAATAAAGGCCGCCAACTACCGACAGGCCAGAATCGGCGCTATAAGTTCCCTGTATTTCCTGACTGAACTGGCTTTGATCCTCATCGACAAAAACACCGAACAACGGCAGTGCGGTCGCGTCCAGGTCCAGATGAGTGTCATAATCCATCTCGCGGTAAGCTGTAATCGATTTGAGGCTCAGGCTTTCACTCACATCATAAGTGAGAACCCCGGAAAAACCCGTCGTCTTGAGCCGGTTAAGATCATTGAAATCGGCGTCAACCTCAAAGGGCTCATCGCTGGTCGGGGCCAATCCAAACACCGCCGTTTCGCGGTTGGGGGTGCGCGAAGTGTCAGGTTCGTCTTCCGACTGATCGAAATTAAGATCAATCGTCAAGGCATCACTCGCCCTTGCTCGCAAGGCCACGCGCCAGCTTAGGCTTTCCTTATCACCGTCATCGTCTGAACCGCTGCTGGTAACACTATTGGTCGAAAAACCGTCGCGGCCATTATAGGCAACCGCTGCCTTCGCAAAAAACCGGTCTTGCACCAAAGGAACATTAATACTGACCTGGGCACGTCGCTGGCCAAAATCCCCTGCCGCAATTTCCAGATTGCCTGCCAGTTCATCATCAGGTGCCTTGGACACAAATTTCACCGCACCACCTATGGTGTTCCGGCCATAAAGTGTGCCTTGCGGTCCGCGCAATACCTCTATGCGCTCAACGTCATAAATATCCAGAAAGCTTCCCTGGGCACGCCCGAGATAAACATCGTCCAGATAGATGCCAACGCCCGGATCAGCAAAAGCCAGACTGTCAACCTGGCCAACCCCCCTTACGTAAACAACAGCGTTGGAGGCGTCGCCCACGTGAAGGGTTAAACCCGGCACACTATTTTGAATATCTCCCAGGTCAGTTGCTTGTAGGCGTGCCAATTTTTCGTTGCCAAAAGCAGTCACCGACACCGGAATATCTTGCAGGCTTTCAGTTTTTTTGCGGGCTGTTACGGTGATTTCTTCCAAAATCACACCTTCGTCCTCCGCCGTAACCGGCGCAACGGCCAGAGCCGTGAGCACTGCAAACATACTGGTAGACGTATAAAAATTCGCTGCAAGTCGGTCTATCATGGTTTCCCCCTTAACTTGGATTTGCTCATTTCGGGCCATTTTCCAGCCACAAGGTGCAAGAACGATAGAATCTTAAAAATAGAAAAGATAACAGCGAAAATACCCGCAAAATCTGCGTATACTTAAGAACCCGGTTAATTCAGGTGTTCGGCGGGGCAAATGCTTTTGACGTATGTTTGTAAGTGCGTTCCAGGTGACCTCGAATCAACTGCTCAAGCGTAGCAGAAGGCTTCACCAAAGTTGTGCGCTTGTCACCTTCACTGCGAACTTTGACCAGATAGCCGTCCTGAACCGCCTTTTTCAATCGGTCTTCGCGCGTCCGGGCTGATCCTGTTTTCATCAATTGGCAGGCGGCACTAATCGTCAGAGGTTTCCCCTCCCAGACGCTGGTCACCACACCGACAAATAGATACCAATATTCTTGTGTAAAATAATGCGGATGATTGTTGAAGACCTGATCCCAATCCCGTGCATAGGCTTCAAGAGCCTCCATCCAGACAATCAGACTTTCTTCCGAGACTAAATTTGGCGAGGTATCATTCATGGCAGCATTTTGCAGGGCTAAAGCCACCACAGCAAGATATTTGTATGGCCGGGCCGAAAACTCCCCCGACATTTGGTTGATGGCGCGGCATATCTACAGTCCGCGCTCCGCACAAAAAACGGCGCCCTGAATAAACAGAACGCCGCTTTGAAACATCGTGTCGAAAAAAGACTTATTCAGCTTTTGTTTCTTCTGCCTTAGCCTCTTCAGCTGGTGCTTCTTCAGCAGCCGGCTCTTCCGCAGGCGCGGCTTTTGCAGCTTCGGCTTCAGCTTTTGCAGCTTCTTTTGCGGCCTTGGCGGCTTCTTTTGCGGCTTCAGCGGCTTCTTTAGCAGCCTCGGCAGCAGCTTCAGCTTTGTCTTTTTTCTCTTCGATCAGGTCGAGGGCTTTCTGGCCCGGCTTACCTTTGTTCGGGTTGTTGCGCTTTTTGGCTTCCATCATACCAGCAGCTTCCAAGAAGCGGCTTACACGATCAGAAGGCCTCGCGCCCTGACTGATCCAATGTTTGATACGATCTTCCTGCAGATTCACCCGATTTTCGTCGTCTTTTGCCAGCATTGGATTGTAAGTGCCGACCTTTTCAATGTAACGACCATCGCGCGGCATGCGGCTGTCAGCCACAACAATGCGGTAATAAGGACGTTTTTTCGCGCCGCCACGGGCCATACGAAGTGCTAGTGCCATTTTTAATTCCTTTCAGAGTCCCCCTTTGGGGAATATTCTCAAGTTGGTTAAATCTCAGGACATCGCGCCCATTGAAATTCCGTTTAAGGCTTTCCCAAAATCAGGAAAGCAGTTTGTCAAAGCCCGGTGGCAAACCGCCACCTGGCATTCCTCCGCCCATACCTGGCATTTGCGGCATGCGACCACCCTTACCCATTTTGGACATTTTCTTCATCATTTTTGCCATTTGCATATGCATTTTCAGCAGCTTATTCACTTCCTGAACGCTGGTGCCCGAGCCGGCCGCCACCCGCTTCTTGCGCGAGGCGTTCAGCACCTGCGGCTTTTTTCGTTCCTGCGGGGTCATCGATGAAATGATCGCTTCCTGATGTTTGAAAACCTTGTCATCAACGCCGCTTTGGCCCATAGCACCCTTCAGTTTGCCCATGCCGGGCAACATACCAAGCACGCCCTTCATGCCGCCCATTTTGGACATCTGCTGCAACTGAGTGCGCAAGTCGTCCAGGTCGAAGGTACCTTTGGCCATTTTCTTGGCGATTTTCTCGGCATCTTGTTTTTCAATGGTCTCTGAGGCTTTTTCTACCAAACTGACAACATCGCCCATACCGAGGATGCGGCTTGCAACACGCTCGGGGTGGAAATCCTCCAGCGCTTCCATCTTCTCACCAGTACCGGCAAGCTTAATTGGTTTGCCGGTAACCGCGCGCATGGAAAGGGCCGCACCGCCGCGGCCATCGCCGTCCATCCGGGTCAGAGCCACGCCGGTAATACCAATTTGCCCGTCAAATTCCTTGGCAACATTGACCGCGTCCTGACCGGTCAGGCTGTCAGCTACCAACAGGGTTTCAACTGGCGCAGAAATGTCGCGCACCGCAGCAACCTCGGCCATTAGGCTTTGGTCCACATGCAAGCGGCCCGCCGTATCCAGAATCAACACATCAAAGCCCTGCAGCTTTGCTGCGTTCATGGCGCGTTTGGTAATATC
>JAALKD010000048.1:4119-13665 GCA_011088215.1 Sphingomonadales bacterium
GAGAATTTTCAGCTGTTCTTGAGCGGCTGGACGGCGCACATCCAGCGACGCCATCATAACTTTCTTATTGTCTTTTTCAGTCAGCCGCTTAGCGATTTTTGCACTGGTTGTGGTTTTACCAGACCCCTGCAGACCAACCATAAGGAAAACAACTGGCGGCACGCCGTGGGTGTTAAGTGCGGACGCCTCGGAGCCCAGCATAGAGGTCATCTCATCGTTAACGATTTTGACAACTTGCTGGCCCGGGGTGACTGACTTCAGAACTTCGTGACCAATCGCCTTTTTCTTAACCGATGCGACGAACTCTTTGACAACAGGCAAGGCGACATCTGCTTCCAACAACGCAACCCGTACCTCGCGCAGGGCCTCGGAAACATCTGATTCCTTAAGCGCACCACGCCGCTTAAGTCCATCAAAAATACCACCGAGTCGATCTGAAAGATTGTCAAACATCTATTCGTCGTTCCTTATCAATTCCGAAATACCTTAATAAAAACAATGCACTACAACACCAGTGGGCGAAACTCGCTAACTGATGGTCACCCCGCTTACGGCGTCTTGGGTGGGTTGTTCTATTTGGTTTCCTATCGGAAAGTGTCGCTGATGTAGTAAAAGCCTGCGCATGTGTCAAGAAAAACGGCACAAAACATATAGATTTGAACCAAACAGAAAACATCGACGTTTTAAGGATTAACACCTGATAAAGGAAGCCGATGTCACAAACATTAAAACCCTTCGCGGATAGAGTTTGGACTTACGCCGGTGAAACAGTTTCGTTTCACGGCATGCCTTACACGACCCGAATGACAGTAGTTCAGCTTGAAAGCGGAGAAGTATGGGTTCATTCGCCGTCCAATTTAACATCTGAACTGGTACACACGATCAATCAAATCGGCCCTGTAACTTACCTCGTTTCCCCTAATAAAATTCACCACCTTTATCTGAAGGATTGGGTCTGCGCGTTTCCTGAAGCAGTGCTTTACGCGTCACCTGGACTTATCAATAAGCGACGAGACCTCAATTTCGATCGTGAGCTAACCAACTCCGCCGACGACGCCTGGAGCACTGACCTTCATCAAGTTGTCTTCACTGGCAGCAAAATGATGGAAGAAGTGGTGTTTTTCCACAAAGTTTCGCAGACACTCATCCTCACTGACCTGATTGAAAACTTCCCAACTGACCATTTCAGAGGGCTGCAAAAATGCTTGGCAAGGTGCGCAGGAATATTAGCGCCCAATGGCAAAACACCGCTTGATTGGCGGCTGACCTTTTATTTAGGAGGTAAAGCCGAAGCGCAGCAGTGTATCAATCTGATGCTTTCCTGGCAGCCGGAGCGTATTATTGTAGCGCACGGTAATTGCATACAGCAGCATGGCGCCGAGTTTCTAAAAAAATCATTCAATTGGCTGATCTAGGCGGAGGATTGGGCGCTCGCAACCTGATAACGCGCGTTGCATTCAAAGTGTCCAACACCGGCATCCGAATCTCCATAAAGATAACATCAAAGGGTTGCCCAGCACTGTAAACAGCATCCACTACAGTCCAGCTTAAACTTCCTTGGGTTTCTGCCATTGTTCTACCGCAGCATAAAGTAGCGCAGCATCGATCGGCTTACCCACTATGGCCGCGATGCCGTGTTTGCGGTACTCGACTTCACTGTCAGCCCCGGTGTTGGCGGTCAGCGCGATAATCGGCGTAGAGGCTTTTTCCGGCGTCATCGCCTTGATGGCCTTTGTTGCTGCTACGCCGTCCATCACCGGCATGCGAATATCCATCAATATAACATCAAACGGGCCATCGTTTTCCACTCGTTGAACCGCTTCTTCGCCGTTATTTGTGATGGTCAGTGTCCAACCATATCTCGCCGCAATTTTCTTGATCAGAAGCTGGTTAACCGCATTGTCTTCGGCTACTAAAATACGACGCAGCGGTTGCACAGCAGGCGTCTCGGTGTCGTCTGCTCCAGCACCGTTCGGCGCATCAGCAACTGAAGCATTGGCCACTATTGCAGGCTTGCGAGACGGACCCGCCACCGGCAGGGTTACATCGAAACTGAATGTAGAACCCTCACCCAATTGGTTTTTCAAGGATAGATTCCACCGCAAACTTGTGGTCCCGATCTCTATTGCTATCAGCAGCTGGCTGGCTGCTTTTCTCAAGCTTAATATCAAACCAAAAACTGGAGCCGCGACCATAGCGACTTTCCACTTTTATTGTCGATCCCATCAATTCCAGCAGTTCTTGACAAATTGATAGCCCCAAACCGGTGCCAGAATGGCGCCTGGTTGACGAGCTGTCCGCCTGCTCAAATCGAGCAAATAGACGGATAATGTCGTCCTCAGCGATACCAACGCCGGTATCTTCGATGCACAAGCGCAGGGTCAGGTCACTGGCCGAATCCTCCAAAACTTCCGCCGACATAACAACCTGTCCGTCCTCGGTAAACTTAACTGCATTGCCCAGTATATTGAACAAAACCTGGCGCAGACGTGACTGGTCACCAATCAACTGGGGTATCACGTCTTCCGGCAACTTGAGGGCTAATCCAACGCCTTTGGCTTTAGCACCAACCGCCATCATCTCAGACACTTCAGATAATAGGATCGCCATATCAAAAGGAGCGTTAACCAGTTTCAGCTTACCAGCACCCAATTTGGAAAGGTCAAGAATATCATTGATCACAACACGCAGGGTTTCGGCGCTGGTTTTTGCGGTGTTCAGATAATGCCTATCCTCGGGGCGAAGCGGCGCTTTATCCAGCAGGTCAACCATGCCCATCAGGCCGGTCAGCGGTGTGCGCAGCTCGTGGCTCATATTGGCAATAAACTCATCTTTTGCTTTAGCAAGCTGCGCAAGCTTTTCCGCGCGTTCCTGATTTTGTAAATTCAATCGTGCCTGCTCGCGGATAGAATTGTAGCGCACCACGAACCCACCGTATGACACCATCATTGCACCAACGCCGACACCAATTAACTGTGAACTGTCGGATCCCATTACGCTATATGCAACAGCGATATGAGAGACAGTCGCAAGGCCTGTTAGCAGCCAAAAAACCCACGGCAGCATGGAAACCACGCTGAAAGCCATAATCAATAACAAGCCGCGCGACAAAGAATCCAAGTCACCCGTTAAAACTACATGACAATATACATTGAACACCATGGCGATAGAGATAGGGATTGGTGCCAAATAAATATTGCTGGCATCAATTTTACCGCGTTTTTCCTGCGCATAGGTTGCCAGCAACAAAATAATCACCGACGCATTTGACGCATGAAGCATCCACGCATGCTCTGCAGAGAGCCAGCACGATATCCCGCACGATAACCAGTAAATAATAGGCGAACGTCAACGCCCACAAAATATAAAACTGCCGGTAATACAACTCGCCGACGATCGCGCGCACACGTATCCGGGTTGCCGGATTGCTCTCGTCCAACTGATAGGGAATATCCCTCGGATAGGGTCGCTTATCCGATGGTGGTCCGTCATCCATCATGATTAGTTCTCGGTCAGTTTATTGACACCCCTGTTTACAGTAATCTTAATAGCGGATATCCACAACAGGCTAGCCTTAACAATAATCCTGTCAGTAACCTATGGATGTTGTTTGCACTTATTGGTATTGGAGCGCCCCATTTATGTCTCAAATCGGTACAGCACAAAGCCGCCCACGGGCGCGTTACCAGGACGTTGGTCTTATTTTGGGGCCTGTAGTTTTTATATTGCTGGTGCTGACAGATAAGCCCGACGCGATAAGCCTGGACGCTTGGCATGTGGTGGCAGTGGCGGCCTTGATGGCAATCTGGTGGGCCACCGAAGCCATCCCGGTTCCAGCAACCAGCATGGTTCCCTTGGTGCTGTTCCCCATGATGGGCATCTCCAGCGCACGAGAGGCGTCCAACCCCTATACCGATCCGGTCATTTTTCTACTGCTTGGCGGGTTTATCGCCGCAATGGCAATGCAACGGTGGGGCCTGCACCGGCGTATTGCACTGAATATTCTAGCGCGCGCAGGCGGTCATCCCGCCGCGCTTATCGGCGGTTTCATGATCGCCAGCGCACTGTTATCCATGTGGATTTCCAACACCGCCACAACTCTGATGATGGTGCCTATCGCGCTCAGCGTTGCTGAAACTGTGCTGGGCGACAAGGTGTTCGAGCATCGTTTCACCATCGCCCTATTGATCGGCTGCGCCTGGGCTTCATCCATCGGTGGGCTGGGCACGATCATCGGCACGCCCCCCAATGCCTTTGTTGTCGCTTTCATGGAACAAGAAACCGGCACCGCAATCAGTTTTCTTGACTGGATGCTGTTCGGTGTGCCCGTGGTTCTGGTCATGGTTCCAACGGCCTGGTTTGTGCTGACCAAAATTGTATTTCCCCTGAAGGCGGACGAGGCCAAGGGCGGAGACGCGGTAATAAAAGAACAGATGGGCGCTTTGCCCAAAATGAGCACAGCGGAGCTGCGGGTATCGCTGGTTTTCGGTGCCATGGCCATTTCCTGGATATCAGTTGAAACGGTCAAAAAACTGGATGGCTTTGAAGGCTTCAGCAACATGGTGGTTGCAGTTGCAGGCGCACTGGCCATGTTCCTTATTCCTGCCAAAACTAAAAAACGCGATCGCCTGCTGGACTGGGAGTCAGCAGTAAAATTGCCATGGGGCGTGATTTTATTGTTCGGCGGCGGCCTCAGCCTTGCCGCGGCGATTAAGAAAACCGGGCTGGCGATCTGGATCGGCGAAAGCATGTCTGCGCTGGCCACCGCACCGCTTGTTTTACTAATTTTAGCAGTCGTTGGTTTGGTAATTTTCCTGACCGAGCTAACCAGCAATACTGCAACTACGGCAGCACTGGTTCCGGTTTTGGCCGCAGTAGCAGCTGTAGGTAACATCGACCCATTGATGCTGGCAGCCCCCACCGCCATGGCAGCAAGCTGTGCCTTTATGTTGCCGGTAGCAACAGCCCCCAACGCGGTTATTTATTCCAGTGGGCATGTTTCTATCCCCACCATGGCGCGTGCGGGCTTGTGGCTGAATGTGCTTGGCACTTTTCTGGTAACCGGCGTCTGTTATGCTCTGTTACCAATCATTTTTGGTTAGAAATTTACGACCGACCTTCAAACATTGCTTGAATATCAGCGTGTGCAATTGCTTCGCTGGCGAAGTCGAACGTGCCGCCTTCCAGCATTTCTTGGCCTGCTCTAATAAAAGCACCCAGCGTTGCCCGGGCGAGCGCACCACCAACACTAATACGTTTCACACCAACGGCTGATAATTTCGCAGCGCTAAAGTCAGGGTCAGACGGCCGGGCGAGCACATTCACCGGCAAATCCACGTTCGAAATGACCGAGATCACATCCTCAAGTTTGCTAAGACCCTGTGCATACAGCACGTCCGCGCCAGCCTCCTGGTATGCCTGCAGCCGTTTAATCACATTGTCGATGGAACCGCGCCCAACGAGAAAATTTTCCGCCCTTGCGGTTAACACAAAATCATTGGGTAAACCTGCTTTGGCTTCAACCGCTGCAATCATGCGATCTCTTGCCACCCCAAGACTGTATAACGGCTCATCCATGCTGCCGTTGGTGCTATCTTCAATCGACCCCCCGGCTAACCCGGCCTCGCCCGCCATTGTGATGGTTTTGGCCACTTCTTCCGGGCTATCGAAAAATCCATTTTCCAAATCGGCACTAACCGGCAAACTGGTAGCCGAAACAATATCGCTTACATGCGCCATCATCTGGTCGCGGTTGACATGATTGTCCTGCAGGCCGCGCGAGAAGGCAAAACCTGAACTGGTGGTCGCCAGCGCCTTAAATCCTAACTGCTCAAGAATAACCGCCGTACCCACATCGTATGGATTCGGAATAATGAATGCTTCATCGCCGCCGTGTAATCGGCGAAATGCTACTGCTTTTTCTCGCACAGAAACCACGTCTATCCTCCCCCAATCTATCTTTCAAAAATTCAATCGCTCTACCACACACCCATCGGGCTTTTGACGGTCGACATCGCCATTAATTCTTCATTCTCTTGTCTGTATCCCGCCAGAAAAGCAGTTCGCTCATCACGCGTGAATGTCAATTTCGCCGATTGCCCGTAATGCTCATGAAAACGCTGAAACTCAATCGCGCTTAGGTAGGTACGCAACCCTGCAATAGCGCTATCTCCCAGCGCCTCTTCGCCTTTCGGCCCTCCAAAAACGTCCTGCTGCCAAGCCGCATCGCGCCAATTAATTCTGGAGCGGTTCAAGGCGAACATTAGCCCCAGATCAGCAGACGATTGACGGGTATTGCCGGTCAGCCGAGACTGAGACAGCTCAATGGTATTGTCGCCAATCAGAAACGCTAGGGCCTGCGCAGCGGCTGTAGGCTTGGGCCATGCCTCAAGCACGGCGATCGACGGCAAGACGGATGACGGCGCGCCGTCGAACGCCTTGGCGAGGCGAAGCCAGGAAATGCGCGTCCGCGTTGCTGTCTTGATGAATTCATCAAAACCAAGCGTCAAACCGCGCGAAACCCGAAAAGCGTAGACCGATTCCAGATAATGATCCTGTCTGCAGACAACCAACCGCGGTGCAATGGTGAGCGGTTCGCGGCTCAATTCCGCCAACTTGACTAACGACTGAACCAGATTTGAAAAATGCGGGTAAAAGCGGTTGCTGCGAACTGCGGGCATGGTGCCCATGATATTTTCTTCGCTCACCAGAACTGTCTGCTGTTGCATTGCCTCCAGCGCGCGAGCTGTTTTCTGCAACTTGGCCCGCCAGACAGGGTTCGCCCGCCGAAACCGATGCAGCCGCCGCAGGTCAAACCCGCCAGCCGCCATATCGGCGCGCAGAAACACACCAATACCCTCGCCTCCCAGCGCGTTATGTTCACGGCGAAGCAACGACTGTATTGCCGTTGAACCACATCGATGAGCACCAAGATGAAGCACCAGTTTTTTCATTTACCTGTCCGAAACTGATTTTCAATTGCCAAATAAGCTTGCCCAAAAACCACATTTAGCCCCCAAAAAGCAACAGAAGCGATAGCAAAAGGATAGACTCGGTGCCGTAACTGCCCATATAAGCGCCAGATGAGTGCAATAACCACCATACACCCGTTCATCAAAATGCACGGGCTCGGCAACGATTTTGTCATTCTGGACGCCAGAGAAAGCGGCCTGAAGATGAACGCTGCGCGTGCCGCCAAGCTAGCTGACCGCAAGCGCGGGGTGGGATGCGATCAGCTGATTATTATGCGCATGTCGGACACCAGCGACATATTCATGGAAATCTGGAATGCCGACGGCAGCCGGGTTGGCGCTTGCGGCAATGCCACCCGCTGCGTCGGGCGGTTGCTTCTGGATGAAACTGGACAGGCCTCTGTCAGTATTCAAACTGACGCTGGCGACCTCAGTGCAGTTGCCGTGGGCAACGATATTTCGGTTAATATGGGCACTGCCAAAACCAACTGGCCGGATATTCCGCTGGCGCAAGATACCACCACCATCGCCGCAGATTATAGCAAGGGCCCTTTATCTGCACCGGGCTGCGTTAACATGGGCAATCCCCATGCCGTGTTTTTTGTGGATAACGCCGATGCAGTTGACCTGAATCGCTGGGGCCCGGAAGTGGAAAATGACCCTTTCTTCCCCGAGCGCGCCAATGTGTCTGTTGTGACCGTTTCAGACGGCGTCATTCGTCAACGGGTGTGGGAACGCGGTGCTGGCATCACCGAGGCCTGCGGGTCTGCCGCTTGCGCAGCGGTTGTTGCCGCCACCCGCCGCGGCCTTATCGACCGTAAAGCAACTGTGCGGCTGGACGGCGGCGACTTGACTGTAGAATGGCTGGCGAACGGCACTGTGCAAATGACCGGCCCCACCACTTTTGTCTTCTCGGGCGAGGTGGCCCTATGAACCGCAAGCCCGAAGTTATCACCTATGGTTGCCGGCTTAATGCCTACGAAAGCGAAGTGATGCGCCGCCACGCGGAAGACGCAGGGCTGGGCAATGTCACCATTTTCAATACTTGCGCCGTTACAGCAGAAGCAACCCGGCAGGCCCGGCAGGGCATTCGCCGCATGAAGCGAGAGCAACCAGAAACCCAGATTGTGGTCACTGGCTGTGCCGCCCAAATTGACCCGGCACAATTTTCGAATATGCCGGAAGTCACCTCCGTGATAGGGAACCAGGAAAAACTGGAGGCCAAATCATTTGAGGGCCTGAACCTGACCCATGCTGAGCGGGTACAGGTGAACGATATTTTTTCTGTCACGGAAACCGCCGGGCACCTGATTGACGGCTTCGGTGAGCGTTCGCGTGCCTTCGTGCAAATCCAGAACGGTTGCAACCACCGCTGCACCTTCTGCATCATCCCCTACGGCCGCGGCAACAGCCGCTCCACCGGTGTGGGCGAAGTAGTGCAGCAGATAAAAAACCTGGTACAACAAGGTTATAATGAAGTTGTGCTGACCGGCGTGGATATCACCAGTTACGGCGAAGACCTGCCCGGCGCACCGACACTGGGCGTTTTAGTTCAAAAAATCCTGACGCTGGTGCCCGATTTGCCGCGCCTGCGCATTTCGTCCATCGATAGCATCGAAGTTGACGAACCTTTGATGGACGCCATCATCGGTGATGCGCGCCTGATGCCGCACTTGCACCTGAGTTTGCAGGCCGGTGATAATATGATCCTCAAGCGCATGAAGCGCCGCCACCTGCGCGAGCATGCCATCGACTTTTGCCAAACGGTATCCAGAGCCCGGCCAGACATGGTTTACGGTGCTGACATCATCGCTGGATTCCCCACAGAAACCGATAGTATGTTTGAAAACAGTCTGAAAATGGTCGAAGAATGCGACCTGACCTGGCTGCATGTTTTCCCCTACTCGGAGCGTGAAGGCACTCCTGCCGCCAAGATGCCCGGCGTGCCCAAAGCTGTGCGCAAGGAACGCGCTGCAGCACTTAGGGCACTGGGCGAAAAACAAGTGGGCAAACTGATGCAGGCGTCAGTAAGCAAGACTGTTAACGTACTGGTAGAGCGTGCAACCGATGGCGGACTGCTGACCGGGCATAGCGAGCAATTCATTCCAGTGGCGATGCAATCAAACGGCAATGCCAGCCAAATGGTCGGCACCATTGTGCCCACCATCCTGACCGACATCGACGGCGCAGCAATGGCCGGCAAACTTGATGCCCTGCATCCAATTAACTAGGTATTCACGATGGCTGATAAAGAAAAAAAAGGCTGGTTTCACCGTTTCCGAAAAAAAGGCAAAGACGCCGCGCCTGAAGTGTCGCCAGAGACGGTTCCAGAGGTAGTCACTGAAGCCATGGTGCCCGAAGTTGCTCCCGAACCGACCCCCACGCCAACACCCGAAGTTGCGCCTGAGATCGCGGAAACGGAAACACCTGCGCCCAAAGCAAAAGCGGAACCAACAGTAGAAACGGTTGTCGAGCCCACCCCAGTTACCGCTATCGAATCTGCGCCTACACCTGTTTCAGAACCAGAACCAGAACCAGAACCAGAACCAGAACCAGAACCAGAACCAGAACCAGA
>JAALKD010000048.1:13675-30432 GCA_011088215.1 Sphingomonadales bacterium
AACCAGAACCAGAACCAGAACCAGAACCAGAACCAGAACCAGAACCAGAACCAGAACCAGAGCCTGAGCCTGAGCCTGAGCCTGAGCCTGAGCCTGAGCCTGAGCCTGAGCCTGCAAAGGATATCGCTGAGGCGGCGGATAGCAACAAAAAAGGGTGGTACACGCGCCTTAAACAGGGCCTGAAAAAATCCACCAGCGCGATGTCCGACGGCATCACCGGCATTTTCACCAAACGCAAGCTGAACGATGACACGCTTGAGGAACTGGAAGACCTGTTGATCACCGCTGATCTGGGTGTTGCGGTAGCGGGCCGGGTAGCGGCTGCACTAGCCAAAGATCGCTTCAACAAGGAAATCTCGGACGAGGAAGTCAAAGATATTCTGGCGACCGAGATTGAGAGCATCCTCACACCCGTTGCCAAGCCGCTTGAGATGAACCCGACCAACAAGCCCCATGTTATTTTGATGGCGGGCGTCAACGGCGCGGGTAAAACTACCACCATCGGCAAGCTGGGCAAAAAATTTAAAGACGATGGCAAAAAAGTGATGCTCGCGGCGGGTGATACTTTCCGCGCCGCTGCCGTGGAGCAACTGCAGATTTGGGGCGAACGCGTCGGTGTGCCGGTGATCGCAAAAGACATTGGCTCAGACGCCGCCGCACTGGCTTATGAGGCGATGGAGCGCGCCGCCGCCGAAGATATTGACGTGCTATTGATTGACACTGCAGGGCGCCTTCAAAACCGCGAAGAGCTGATGGCCGAGCTGGCCAAAGTAGTGCGGGTTATCGGCAAGAAAATGGACGGCGCGCCCCACGACACAGTGATTGTGCTGGATGCCACCACCGGCCAGAACGCTGTGCATCAGGTTGAGGTTTTCCAGCAACTGGCGAACATTTCCGGCATCGTCATGACCAAGCTGGACGGCTCTGCCCACGGCGGCGTGCTGGTTGCCTGCGCCGACAAATTCGGCCTGCCGGTACATGCCATCGGCGTGGGTGAAGCGATCGAAGACCTGCAACCCTTCAACCCCCGCGATTTCGCCCGCGCTCTTGTCGGAATTGAGAACTAACCCGCCGCAACCCTTCTAACGGTATGGTGATTGGCGGGTGAGGTTGGTGGTGTGCGAAACTGATTACCAGTTGGCCATGCGCTTCGGGATAAACAGTTAATCAATGATAAAACCGCTACAAATTTTTATTGCACTTTCGCTCTTTGCATCGAATGCTGCCCTCGCTGGCTCGTCAGATTTTGACATCCGACTGGGTCGTGGGTCAGAGCGCGAGCAAGCTGCGGCAAAACAATTGCGGCGATTGCTGGACACGCACGATGTCAGTCCTTTCACCTTCACATACTCCGTGGTGATCCGCGAAGGCGATGTGCCGCACAGCCACCCGCGACTGACCATCAACACCATCCATCTGGAGGATGACGCCAGCGCCCTGTCGGTTTTCATTCATGAACAGTTTCACTGGCTGGGTGCGGCGATGGAAGCGAACACCAATGCCGCAATTGAAGACCTAAAAGCCACTTACCCCAACGTTCCAAACTATCGCAGCGGCGGAGCGCGCGATGAGTATAGCACGTATGTGCACCTGCTTGTTGGTTTGCAGGAATACCGCGCCACGGCATCGCTGTTCGGCCAGTCAGAGGCCAAGCGGGTAATTGCGCGTAAGCCTCATTACCGCTGGATTTACCGACAGGTTCTGGAAAATGAAGCAGCCATTGCCGCGATTGTGCGCAAGCACTCGCTCGACGTGAACCCTGCATAAGACGGCCCGCTTCATCGCTACATTCGGTCAATCCATCTCAATTGAACTGACCGTAAGGGTCGGTGCGCTATCACTGCATCCTTCATATGGGATTAGGCAATGTATCAGGAAACTCATGCTCAAATTTTTGGCAACAATGTTTACAGGTTTATGCCTGATTTCGACCCCGTCAGCCGCAGGCACACTGATATACGCCTACAATGAAGGTAGCCAACACCGCATTCATCTGCTGGACACCGCAACCGGCGTTGAGAAAATTGTCTCGCCTGAAAAGGGAGCCGCCTGGAACGCTGCCTTTCACCCAAACGGCAAGCAAATCATCTATACCCTGCAAGGCGAGAAGGATAGCCAGGTTTATGTGGCTGACGCTGACGGTGGAAGTCCCAAACAACTGACGTTTGAACAACAGTATGCTTTCCATCCGTCTTTCTCGCCGGACGGGAACCAAATCGTATACTCCAAACTAAGCGAGCGGGACCTTATTCTAATGGACGCCGATGGCACCAACGCTCGTGTCATTGCCGCCAGTGATAGCTATGACGCCTTCCCGGTGTTTTTTAGCGATGGCAGACGCATATTGTTTCATTCCCGGCGACTGGAATCAGACCACGGCGAACCGGGTATTTTCATCTTCCATCTAGAGACCGGCGCAGTTGAGCACACAGGCCTATTCGGCACATACGCATACCCCAGCCCTGACGGCTCTCAAATCGTATTTTCAAGCAAACGATCAGCAGATGCGGACCGCGACGTTATGATTGCCGGCACCAGCAACCCATCGTCGGCCCACCCTCTCACCGAAGGCGGAGGATATGATGGTCACCCCAGTTTCACACCAGACGGCAAGCAGATCGTGTTTGTCTCCCGCAAGGCGCAAGACCCGTCTTTCCCAGCCGCGCAAGAAAGCGACACAGCGGATACGAACGAAGTTTTCATAATGAATATCGATGGCTCCAATGTGCAGAGGCTTTCCCACGGCAGCGCAGTGGCCTGGCATCCAATAGTCAGATAACGATCTGTCACGTTGATAGTGACACCCATAAGTAATAACAGACAGTGAGAATTATGTTTAAGAAGCTTTTCCCAATTCTAACGATATGCATGTTCACTACGGGCGCAGCAGCAAACGAAAAAGAAGCTATCCGCCAAGTAGTGTTGGACTATATCGAAAGCCAGCATGTACCTAACCCCGATCGTATGGACAAGGCGCTGCACAACAAGATGAAGAAACGCACCTATTGGGCGCGCTCAGACACAAACGAGTTCTTGCTGGAAACCAGTCGGGACACCATGCTTGACGTGGCTCGCATGTATAATCAGGAGGGCAACAGGTTCCCCACGGAGCCGCGCAAGGATATCCAGATTTTTGACATTGATGGTCGCACTGCCTCTGTGAAACTAACCGCAGACGAGTGGATCGACTATATGCATTTGATGAAGCTAAAAACTGGCGAGTGGAAAATCATCAACGTCCTATGGCAATATCACGATCAATCGAAACACAGCAGTAGGCAATAGGTTTAATATATTTACCGCCTTATTTAGCTGGCATTTTACAAGGGCTGCCGCTATAAGCCGCCTCCATGAATACACCTGAGAAAATACCTTCTGGCTCGCGCGTAGGCTTTGTCTCGCTTGGCTGCCCCAAGGCGCTGGTGGACAGCGAACGCATCCTGACCAAATTACGTTCGGAAGGCTATGAAATCGCCGCTGAATATGCGGGCAGCGACGTTGTCATCGTCAATACTTGCGGCTTCATCGATAGCGCCAAGGAAGAAAGCTTCAGCGCGATCAAAGAAGCCATGAACGAAAACGGCAAGGTTATCGTTACTGGCTGTTTGGGTGTGGACGAAGGCGTAGTGCGCGAAGTGGCGCCCGATGTACTCGCGGTTACCGGCCCTCAGCAATATGAGCAGGTGGTCAGCGAAGTGCACAAGGCCGCGCCGCAACCGCACGAGCCTTATGTTCATTTGGTGCCGCCCGCGGGCCTGAAACTGACCCCGCGGCATTATTCCTATGTAAAAATATCTGAAGGTTGTAACCACCGCTGCAAATTTTGCATCATCCCCTCCTTGCGCGGGGATTTGGCGTCTCGCCCCATTCGTGCGGTTCTGCGCGAAGCTGAAAAACTGGTGGAAGCTGGCACCAGCGAGCTGATGATCATAAGCCAGGACACTTCCGCCTATGGGCTGGACCTGAAGCACCAGACGGAAAAGTGGAAAGACCACGACATCCGCGCCCACATGACTGACCTGGCCGAGGCATTGGGCGATCTGGATGTCTGGGTGCGACTGCACTATGTGTACCCCTACCCGCATGTGGACGATGTGATCCCGTTAATGGCGGAGGGTAAAATTCTGCCCTATCTGGACATTCCGTTCCAACATGCCAGCCCCAAGGTGCTGCGCGCCATGCGCCGCCCCGCCAATGACGCCAAGGTGCTGGAACGCATCAAGAAATGGCGCACCATTTGCCCCGAAATTGTCATCCGCTCCACTTTCATTGTTGGCTTTCCTGGCGAAACCGAGGAAGATTTTCAGTATTTGATGGATTGGATGGAAGAGGCCCAACTGGACC
This sequence comes from Sphingomonadales bacterium, assembly GCA_011088215.1. GTDB lineage: Bacteria > Pseudomonadota > Alphaproteobacteria > Sphingomonadales > Kordiimonadaceae > Kordiimonas. Next base: position 18,020 of record JAALKD010000048.1, read on the forward strand.
GAGTTGGCTGCTTCAAATACGAAGCGGTTGAGGGCGCTGTCGCCAACGAGCTGCCCGACCCGGTGCCGGAGGATGTGAAGCAAGACCGCTGGAACCGTTTTATGGCGGTTAGCCAGAAAATTTCCGCTGACAAACTTAAAAAACGCGTCGGCATGGAAATGGCGGTTTTGATCGACAGTGTAGACGACAGCGGCGGCGCTACTGGCCGCACCTATGCAGACGCGCCTGAAATTGACGGTCAAGTGCATCTAAACGGGGCAGAGGGCTTATCTGAAGGCACATGATCATGGCGCACATCGACGCCAGCGACGAGTACGACCTGTTTGCCACCGTTGTTCACGACGAAGATGATGAGTGGGACTGGTAACCGCTCACCACTATTCATTTTGAAAAAATTTGCCAAAGGCATCGCTCCCGACTACCTTGATCACCAATTATTCGGGGGTGTCAGACTGGCAGATGATTCAGGTTTCTGGTAGAGTAAAAACGTGGCTACATATGCTGTTTATGCTTGTGATGGCTCATATGGTGTTGGGCCAAAATGCCGCGCATGCAGCTGAAAATGATGCCCCAAACCTCTTGCCGACCGCTTGCCATTTCACGAATGACAGTACCGCAGACTTTCCGTCAATGCTTGACAATATCGCGCGGGCAGATTGCGAAACACTGCCATCGCAGTCACGTAAGGTAGTTTGGTTGTCACTTGATGTGGACGCCGTCAAACCACTGGTGAACACTGACTATTTTCTGACCATATACCGCCATTGGACCGAACGGGCCATCATCCAGTTTCACTATGCTGATGGCTATATGCTGGATTATGACGTCGGAACATATGCGTTTGACCAATATTGGTCCGCTGGAAACTATGTTAGCTTCCCGGCACCCGCGCGTGCCGCCCCCGTCAACCACATTTTGGTGGGGCTGCAAAACGCCTCGTCCATCAAACTTTTCCAGCAAATCAGGTTTGTTAACGCCGAAGAATGGGAAGAGCAAAAAACTGTCGGACGCCTGCTCACGACGGTCATTACCGGCATATTGCTTGCCATGCTTTTCTACAATATCGCGCTTGCTGCAGTCCTGCGGTTTAACTTTCATTTCCATTACTGCATGGTCGTATTTGCGGCGCTGCTTTACAATGTATCTGCCTACGGTTTCATGTCTTACCTTCTGCCGGGAGTTGTCAGTCACGGCGACCAGATGAATATAACCATCATTGCGCTTGGGCTTAACGGACTAGCAGGTCTTCTCTTTTTATGCAGTTTTCTGGAAAAGGACGTCCTTACTCCCAGATGGGAAGTAGCTGTGCGGACAATTGGTTACGTGTTTTTTGGCCTGAGCATCATCTATGTAAACATGCGCGGACCCTATACTGAACTGCTGGAACAGGGTCTCCATATCGCGTCCTTTCTCGGCGTAGTTATCGTTCTCGCCGTCCTTATTCGCGCAATCCGAAACAAGAGTCAGGCGGCTATCTTTTACGGGGTCGGCTGGTTTTTACCTGTTGTCGGTGTATTGGCAAGAAACCTGCGAGAGTTTGGCTTAATCCCTCAATCAGACATGGTGGCTTATGCGGTCTCGATTGGTATTGCTTTGGAGACCATTATCTTTGCGATTGGAATTGCACACCGGATCAGCAAAATTCGGGAAGACCGCGATCAGGCAAAAGTCGTTGGCGAAAAGGCCCGGGCCGCCAGTCAGGCAAAATCCGACTTCCTTGCCCATATCAGCCACGAAATCCGAACACCAATGAACGCAATCATTGGACTGAGCGAACTTGCCGCCCAAACAGATCTCACCCGCCAACAGAGAGTTTACATCCAGAATATTCAAACATCCGGCAATATATTGATGACTTTGCTGGATGAAACGCTCGATTTCTCGAAAATTGAAGCAGGCAAGGTTTCTTTAGAAAAAATCATCTTTGAACCGACCGACGTTTTCAACAATGTCCGTGCGGTTGTTGGCGCGAACGCCCGGGAAAAATCTATCGCCCTCAACTTTCAGGGAGAAGACACCCTGCCCGAGAAACTGCGAGGCGACCCCACGCGCTTAAGTCAAATCCTGATCAACCTGACAAGCAACGCCGTCAAGTTCACGGAACACGGTAGCGTCACGGTCAAAATTTCTGCAGAAACAGATTTCGAAAACTCCATCCTGCTGCATTGCACCATTAGTGACACTGGAATCGGCATGACCGGTGCGCAGATTGCCCGCCTGTTTCAATCATTCAATCAGGCGGATGTTTCGGTCTCACGGAAATACGGCGGCACCGGTCTTGGCCTCGCCATCTGTAAACAGCTGGTCGAACTGATGGGTGGCAGTATCGACGTTAAAAGCAAACCGGGCGAAGGCAGCCATTTTCACTTTAAGGTACCGCTGGAAAAGGTTGAAAGACAAAATGATGTCACGCAGGAATCGGGGGAAAGCGCACTCACTCAAAACACGGGCAAGTCATTGCTTTGTGGCGCTCGAGTTCTGGTGGTCGAGGACAATCATATCAACCAGCTTCTCATTTCAAATGTTTTGAAAATGACAAGCGCCAGCTTCGACCTTGCATCCGGTGGTCAGGAAGCCATCGAAAAGGCAAATATCAATAGCTACGATATCATCCTGATGGATATCAATATGCCCGAGATGGACGGCCTTGAAACAACTAGGGCTATCAGGGCGCAAGAGAATTACAAAGATACTCCCATCATAGCTCTAACCGGCAATGCAGACCCCGAAACCAGGCGCGACTGCCAAGAAGCGGGCATGAACGACTATGTAACCAAGCCATTCAAGCAAACAAGCCTGTTTGAAACCCTTGATCGGTGGCATCTCAAGTCGGATCATGCCTGAAGTATTGGAAAGAAAAATGGAAAGCCCAGGACATCCGTGCCCATATATTGACCGGCCCGAAACGTTGGGCGACCTGGATGTATGGGTGTGGAAGGCTTGTCTATTCCTGATATAGTAATGGCGCATATCGAAAACGCTGGCGAATACAACTTGTTTGCTACAGCCGTTCCCGACGAGCCGGCCTTTCAGGCGAACGTCTTTCGCAGTATTCCCTTATTTCAGCGGCACATGTACGGGAACAACACTGTATGTTCCCAGCTCAACCAACCGTGCATGCGCCGATTTAATGTCGTCTCTAATTGCTTGCGAAACCTGCATTCCTGCCGCCAGATAATATCCTGATTTCCCGCCAAGCTTCATAACCGGTTTGGTAAGTGACGGATCTAGTCCTTTGGCTCCTCTAAGCGTGATACTAACGGAAATGTCGCTGATATATAAATCAGCACGCCCAGCGACAACCATCTGAAAATCACCCGTCAGATCTTGGTGAATCGGGATAATATTTTCTGGCGGCATACCAGTCCAAAGAAAAAACTCGCACGCAAGATCATTGGCAATGCAGGAACCCGTATAAACGCCGCTCTTTATAGTTTCAGGTGTGAACACCCGCATATCATCGGCGCGGGCCTGAAGATAAAAGCTGGATTCCGCAAGCCGCGCCAACCAATCAAATTGTTCCTCTCGCCCCGGGGTGCGGATCAGGCTGAAAATCAGGGCATCCTCATCCGACCGCGCCTTGCGCATCGCACGTGCCCACGGCAGCAACCGAATGGAATGATCAATGCCCGCCTCTTTCAACAACTGGTGCACTTTGGCGGTGGCCTTGCCCTCAACTTCTCCATCAGCGCCGATGAAACTAAACGGCGGATAATTTTCCGTGTAAACTATCACAGATTCAGCCGAAATTGCGGGCCTTAAACCGGCCAGCAAAACAGCCAGTAATCCAACTAACAAAATACCTGATCGCCGTAGCACTCATAACCCCCAAACAGACGCTATAATAATTACTATCATTAGCATATTGACTGGCACATTAGAATCTCAAATCCGGCTCCAACCGCCCAGAATACAACCATGAATATATATTTTGTAACCGGAATACGAACGTATTTCAGTGAACACTATTACAAGTGGTGGCCGCGGGCACTGGCACGCCGGTGATTGGGGATAGAAACCAGGCCAAAATATGCCTATATTCATGCGATATACACATCAGCGGGGACACTTAAATATGATCATCACCAACATTGAAACGGTTCCGGGCCAGGCTGTACGTGAAGATCTGGGACTTGTGCTTGGCTCTACGGTCAGGGGTAAACATGTAGGTAAAGACATTGCAGCCTTTTTCAAAGGACTGGTTGGCGGCGAGATCAAAGGCTATTCCGACCTGCTGGTTGAAGGCCGCGAAGAAGCGGTTGAGCGCATGAAAACCCATGCGCGCTCAAAGGGTGCAGACGCTGTTGTCAATGTGCGCATGACCACGTCCAGCATCACCGGAGGCGCCGCTGAACTAATGGCCTACGGCACAGCAGTTAGACTCAAGCCTTCCGAAGATAAATAATGATCCAGGAATTGACTGACAAACTGAACAAGCTGAATCAGTCAGCTAACGAACTACTGGCAAACCCACCAGATTGGCTGGAGGGCTGGGTCAGCGGCGAAACATTCACTGATTTATTGATCAACAACGGCCTGCAGGCACTTGGTATTGGCGCCCTCGGCTGGTTGATTGCCACCCTGCTGGAACGGCGTCATAACACCCAGATGACCAAGCGCGAGAAATTGCTCGAGGAAGTATGGGTTTGTAACACCAAACACGCCGGGTCAACCGCACGCGAAGGCATTCTGATAACCGGATCAGTTGTCATCGCTCACGACTTTTTCCGTACGCTTATCATTCAACTTCGCAAATTGATTGGCGGCAATATCAAACCCTATGAACGACTGGTTAATCGCGGTCGGCGCGAAGCTTTCATTCGCTTGCGCGAGGAAGCGGTGTTGCGTGGATTCGACCGGGTGATTAACGTACGCTTTGGCAGTGCACATGTTTCAGGGCGCTTTCTGTCTGCGGTTGAAATGGTGGCTTACGGCACGGGGATAAAATCGGGTGATGCGAGCAGTCGCGCCGATACAGCGCACCTGCAGCGCTAGCCAGATTGCGCCTGAATAAGCATTTCATTTTGTTGGTTGAAGAAATCAATTCCGCACATACTTAAAACTTCAGCACCAAGGCTGAAGTACAGGCAATGACAACTAAACAATTAATGCCTGATAAATAATAAAAAAGGCGACGACAGCAATGACAGATAGAGGAAAACTGGGGCTCTGGAGCCTCGGCGGTATAGCAGTATGCCTGTTACTCATACCTACCATCACAGAAGCAGGCGGCATGCAAGTATACTTAAATCTTGCCGCTTTCATGTTAATTTATTTCGGGGGCGTATTGGGTTGCGCGCTTTTGCTATGGCTATGGAAACGGTGGAAAAGCGACAAAAAGACAGTAGTCCTACACAGCCTCCTGACATCATCCAAAGCAATGGTCGCTGTTATGATTGGCTTTGGCTTCTTTTGGTATGACTTTAGCGAGGCAAGACCGCATTCCTATTGGACCGACTATTCATACGCCTATTTGCCACCCACAGCGCTTGAAGATGGCTGGGGCGTGGCCACGGCAAAAAGCGAAAACGTTGATCAGAGCCTGATTGAAGCCATCGTCGACCGATTTGTGAACGATCCAGAGTACAAATGGCAGCACAGCTTTCTGCTGGTCAAAAACAACAAGTTAATTGTTGAAGAATATTTTTATGACCAGACTGCGGAGACAAACCATGACCTTCGTTCGGCCAATAAATCCATCACGTCCATTCTAATCGGGGCAGCAATTAAACAGGGGTTTATTGGAAGCGAAAAAGACCCGGCCGCTCGCTACTTTCCAGAATATAACGACCTGTTTGCAGCTAACCCAAAGAAAGCGGCGATAACCATCGAACATTTGCTAACCATGCAATCTGGCCTTGATGCCAATGACTGGGACTCCTCGTCCCCGGGCAATTAGAACACGATCTACCGCACCAAAGAAGATTGGGTTAGACAATTTTTTGCTCTTGAGCTTACTAGTGATCCAGGCGCCCAGTTCGCTTATGCAACCATCAGCGAAATTGCTCTCAGGCAATTGATTGTAAATGCTAGCGGCATGCCGCTGGACAAATTTGCGGAAACCTTCCTGTTCAATCCGCTCGGCATTAAAAACTATGAGTGGACCCACAAACTTCAGGACCGCGTTGATGTCGCCTACCGTGTTGAGCTCACAGGTCGGGACTTAGCCAAGCTCGGGCAGCTTTTCCTCAACAAAGGCTATTGGGGTGATCAGCAGATTCTTTCTTCTGAATGGGTAGAAATTTCAACTGCTCGCCACACAACAACGACAGAACGGCGCCTTGGGTATCCCGGCTATGGCTATCTTTGGTGGCGTCACGATTTCCCCGTGGGTGATACTGTGGTGCGCGGTTTTCAGGCACAGGGCAGTGGTGGACAATTTCTCTTTGTCTTTCCCAAGCTTGACGCGGTTGCAGTTTTTACAAGCCGGAACTTCGGCAGGCGCCGCCAGATCAATCCTATTACCATCATGAAAAAAGAGATTGTTCCAATGCTTCTGGCAACTGAAAACAATGCCCGATGAATTCGCGAGTGCCTATCTTACCAGAGATAAAGCCCGCAGACCCGGCGAAGTACAAAAACCAAGGGTAAAATCCGTGGGAGAAAGTGGAAACAGCATGGCGCGCGGGTTCGACCGGGTGGTCAATGTTCGTTTCAACAGTGCGCATGTTTCCAGGCGCTTCCTCTCGGCGGTTGAAATGGTGGTTTACGGCGCGGGCATTAAATAAGCACAGTCACTTCGCTTATGGACGTTTCGCTCTCAAAGGGTATTAAAATACTTGAACCGTCCTCTGTTTGAATCCGTAAAGCAAAATTAAAAAAGATGTGATCAAAAGGCATAGACTCCGTTACGGAGGCCAGCTCGCTCAAAGACGTAAATCGTGTATCAAGCCCGGTCAAATCCAGTATGTCATCGCTAGCACTATATTTAAAAACAACATCAGTGCCGTGGCCTGAAATGAATGAAAAAGTATTGTTATCGCTGACTAAACCAAAACCGAACCCAGTTTCATCGCCGTACATTGTATCGTCACCAGCGCCGCCCCATATCGTATCTGACTGCGTGCCCGCAACAATAGAGTCGTCACCGTCACCGCCAAAAATCACTGACGATCCGCTTGGTTTAATTATGGTGTCATTGCCGGCACCGCCATAAACCAAATCATCCCCACCCAGAGGTCTAATGTTATCGCTTCCGGTGCTGCCGCCTATTGTATCATTACCGGCACCACCAAAGATCACATCGTTGCCTGCGCCGCCCCAAAGAGCGTTATCTGCTGAACCGCCAGTTTGGCCACCATTCACACCACGACTGATTTCAGCAGGCGCACCGTTTGGCAACTCAAACGGAATGGAACTGAAAGACTCACCAAGAATGGTATCGTTGCTTCACCGCCGACAATTAAATCATTGCCACTTTCCACTGAGATGAAATCATCGGTAAAAATTCCACCAACCAGGAAATCATTGCCGTCGTCGCCTCGAATGATATCGGTGCCTTGCCCGCCATAAACCGTGTCATCGCCTCCAAAGGTGAAAATTCGGTCCGGGCCTGATGTACCGTTTAGAATATCGTCACTGTCAGTGCCATTTGTTGCCGCTATCATTTTATCTTCCCCAAAAAGATTCAACCTGTACGGATTACAATATATTACCATACATATTCGGGTTAAGGTGCAACTTCGTGAACCCGTGTCCCTTGCTAATCGCCGCTATATCAAAGTTGGCCCTTGAAACCTCTTTTCGCACCCTATATCAAATAGTGGTTGCTGCGGTTGTCGCGGCAGCTTTGATAGCTTGTACTCAGGGCAGGGTGAAATTCCTGACCGGCGGTATGTTTGAAAGGCCTTAAAAAGCCAATCAAGCGAGCCCGCGAGCGCCTATCTCGCCAGAGATAGGGTCAGCAGATCCGGTGAGATGCGGGAGCCGGCGGTATGGTCCGGATGAGAGAGTAGAAGCAGCATGATGCGCGTAATTGCGCGCAGGTGCTATGTGGTTACTGCCTACTATAGGCGGCAATCATCTTCTCTATTGCCCTGATTCCTGCGCTTTTTTAAACTTGGAGAGCACCAGTGAATCAGTTAACCAGAAAACATCTTGAACTAGGCGACTTCGGCCCACCGATTGAGCGGGTTCGCGCAGCTGTTGATGTCTTAAAAAATGGCGGCGGTATTCTTGTCGTCGACGACGAAAACCGCGAAAATGAGGGCGATCTTATCTTTGCGGCAGAAACCATCACCACCGAACAAATGGCCATGATGATCCGGGAATGCACGGGCATTGTCTGCCTGACCCTGCCAGCTGAAAAACTGGATGCGCTAGCACTGCCACAAATGGTGCGCGACAATAACTCAAGTTTTGGCACTGCCTTTACCGTGTCAATCGAGGCCAAAGTTGGGGTGACCACAGGTGTATCTGCCGCAGACCGGGTGCAAACCATAAAAACGGCGATTGACCCCGCGGCCAAACCCGATGACTTGGCCAGGCCAGGGCATGTGTTTCCGCTGCGGGCCCATCCGGGCGGGGTTGCCGCACGGGCGGGCCACACTGAGGCATCATTGGCCCTGGTGGAAATGGCCGGACTGTTACCAGCGGCAGTACTGTGCGAGCTGACCAACCCGGACGGCAGTATGGCGCGCCTACCTGAAGTGATGGTCTTTGCAAAGACGAATAATATGGCGGTTGTCACAATCGACGATATTGTCGCAAGTGGCCTGCAGGGGCTGAGCAAAGTAGCCTAAGCAGTCTTCAAAGATGACCACGCAGGCAGCCAAAAATGTTCGGTTGCCTGCGCTTGCCTCTATCGCTAGGCTGCCCCTCGAAGTTGAAGGAAAAAGGGGCTTACGTTGAAAGCGAAAAAAATCCTGATCGGTGGCGGCGTAGCGCTGGCGGTTATTGCAGGGCTTGCGCTCGAGTCTATGGTCAGCGCTGGTGTTTTTCGCACTATAGAGCCGCATTTTGATGGCCAGTGCACCCGTGTCGAGGGGGTGGTTGGCGCCGAAGATATCACAATCGACCCTGAGACCGGCATGGCCTATATCTCGGCGATGGACCGCCGCACCCTTATGGCCACCGGCGAGCACAAGGGCGGTATTTACATTTACCGGCCTGGTTCCTTTGCCACGCCCCTGAAATTTTCAACCGATCTGGATCAGCCCTTTCATCCGCACGGTATCGACCTGTGGAAAGCATCAGATAACAACAACGAAGGTGACAGTGACGCAAAGGACCGGATTTTTGTTGTTACCCACCCGATTGTTCCCGGCAAAGACGGCGCACCCGGCACACCAATTAGCCAAATCGATATTTTCGAGATTGACGACGACAGACTAACCCATGTGCGGTCAGTCAACCCGGTTGAACCGATCAGTCTTAATGATGTTGCTGCAGCGGGCCCCGACAGTTTTTTTGCCTCCATCGACAATGGCAGTGTGACCCCGCTGGGCCGACAACTGGAAGTATACGGACGGCTGGCCCGCGCTGGTGTGATGTACGGCCAAGGACCCCGCATGTCACGTGTCGCCTGGGATATGGTGTATGCCAACGGCCTGCAGGTTAGTGCTGATGGCAAAACCCTTTATGTGGCCGAAACCACTGGCAAACGCCTGTCCAGCCACAGCATAAGCCCGATCGACGGCCTACTGTCACCAATTGCTGAAATTCAGATAAATTCGGGGCTCGACAATATTGAGTTTGATGCGAACGGCGATCTGTGGGTGGTGGGGCACCCAAAAACATTTGATTTTCTGGGCCACGCCGGTGACGCCGCCAAGCGCTCACCTTCGCAGGTATTCAAGGTAAGCTGGGAAAACGGCGAGATGATCGCCGATGAGATTTACCTGAACGACGGCAGCCCTATTTCAGGGGCCAGTGTCGCGGCCCCGGTAACCACATCATCGGGCGAAAGAATTCTCATTGGGTCAGTGTTCGAGCCCTTCATTCTGGATTGCAGCCTGTAGGCCTAGCTAAACAAGCAACCCCGGTGAAACTGAGGCGAACAAAACCCATTGTGGCATATGGCGAAAGCTTTGCTCTTTCCACACAATAAGGCCGAGATTCCATAAGGTAAAAGCGACCGCCAGCAGTTCGGCCATAATTGCAACCTCCACCGCAGGCGGACTGATAGCAGCCCATGCGAATGCAATGGTCATGACAGCCAGCGTGATCGACACAATGTGCCAACAATAATAATTGGTATATTTGGGCACGTCATGAATGTCGTTTGCCCGCAAAAGAGAAACAGCTGCCGCTTTGCCCCCAAAATAACAGTGAATGAAGGTCGTCGCGCCGCACAAGGCCGCCGCAGACATCAAATATAAATTCATTGCCATGATCTCCCTGCAATATTAGCAGAGGAACCATAAAATGAACCCCACACCGTGTGGTATGGGGTCAATTGTCGCAAGGAATTGAAACTAAGCGTTTTGGCCTTTTAGGGCTCGACGTTTTTCGCGGGCCCTACCTTTTTGGGCCCTTAGTTTTTCGGGCCCATAGAATATTCGCCGCCGCGCTCCAGTCCGCGCAGATAGGCAGGGCGCGCCTGCATCCGCTCCACATAGGCTTTCAAGTTAGGCAACTGCTCCAGGCCACCCGACGCATTCATCGCTTCAAGCGGAAATAGCATTTGCACATCGGCACCGGTGAGCTTTCCGCCTGCGTAAAACTCCTTGTCGCCAAGCCCTTTGGCCGAATAGGTCAGATGATTGATGATCTCGCTTTGAATGCGCGGTGCCAGCGGCTCGGCGGCGTCACCCAAACGGCTGGTATAAAGCCGTAACAAGAGAGGCAGCATCAGCGAGCCCTCGGCATAATGCATCCATTCGATGTAGCTGTTGTAGTCATCGTCACTTGGTTCAAGTGAGAATTTACTGCCACCATAAGTGCGCGCCAGATATTCGACAATCGCCCCGGATTCTGCAATTTTGACATCGCCGTCCTCAAGCACTGGCGATTTACCCAGCGGATGAACTTCCTGCAACGTTTCGGGTGCCAGATTGGTTTCCAGGTCGCGGGTATAATGGATGATTTCATAGTCGCAGCCCAGCTCCTCAAGGAACCACAAAACACGCTGCGACCGACTGTTATTGAGATGATGAATTTTAATCATGAAGGGTGGCTCCTTTTTTGATGGTGTTATCGTCCATTTAGGGCGATTGGGTTCAGAAAAAAGCCTGATCGACTCTTAAAACAACGAGTTGGACTCTATTTATTGTCAAAGTTTCTCAACAAATAGACCGCCAGAGCATCAGAATCGACTTTTCCCAGTTCAAAGGGCGGCATCGGACCGGGCGGTGCTGCGAACAAAGCGGTTAAACCATCTATGTCATAACGCTCGCCAAGCCCCTGTAATATTTTAACCTGAACACCGTCGGCGGCCGCTGCGGGATCGTGACAAGCGGCGCAGTCGTTGTCATTAAACACTTCCGCACCCTTTTCGGCCATTGTAAACAAGGTCAACTCATCAAATTGTGCAAGTGAGTCAATGGTTTGTGCTGACTTGGTCGCAAATCCTGGCACGGTGATGTCGCCCCAGTCAACCTTGTAAACCGATCCTGAATAATCGTCTGAAATGTAAATCGCACCATCCGACCCAAAAGCCATTTCAACCGGGCGCCCGATCACATCTTCATCCAGTTCAAACCCGGTTAGAAAATCACGTTGTTCGACGCTACCGTCGGCGCCAAAATGCAGCGACACTACTTTGTAACCCGCCAGTTCACTTCGATTCCACGAACCATGCAAAGCCGCCAACGCCGCGCCGTCATAGCCGTTTGGTGCTGTACCAGCCCCGAAAAACCGTATCCCCAAAGGTGCCCGGTGCGCGCCGAAGCCATGAGCGAGAGGCTTTGACGCCTGAACTCTGCCTTCGTTTCCAGAGCCAAAATCTGGGTCTGGCCGCTGGTCGTCATATGCAAATGGCCAACCATAATCAGCGCCCTCTTCCACCAAATTCAGCTCGCAGTGGGGTGTATCGTTACCCATAAGATCACGGCCATTGTCGGTAGCATAGAGCGCCCCTGTTAGCGGGCTCCAGTCAAAGCCCACGCTGTTCCTGAGGCCCGTTGCAAAGGTTTGCGCGCCGCTGCCATCGGGGTTCATACGCAGCATGCTGGCGCGGTAGGGCTGCTCTTCGATGCAAACATTACAGCTGGAACCAACAGTTACATACAGCCTGTCATCGGGACCGAAACTGATAGTGCGGGTTGTGTGATTGCCGCCTGCGGGCAAGCCGGAGAAAACGACCTCCAGCGTACCCAGGGTGCGCGCTTGTGGGTCAAAACGCCCACGCACGATCTGTTCGGTTTCGCCGATATACAGATCACCACCAATAAGCGCCAACCCGTGTGGGTGGCCAAGTCCGGTCGAGCGCAACGCCAACTCGCTGTGGCGCACCGGCGCGCGGGCCTTCTTCA
>JAALKD010000049.1 GCA_011088215.1 Sphingomonadales bacterium
CCCCCCCCCCCCCCCCCCCCCCCCCGCCCGGCACCTGCCCGGAAAGTTGATTGGTTGGTCTGCTGAGGCCGCGGGTAGGGGGATCCCGTGAAAAAGGGGATGCGCATGCTCAAGTCAATTTTTGTCGTCACATATTTAACCATCGCCACTATTGTGGCGGTACGATCCGCCATTGCAATTGCTGGCGGAGCCGCCTTGCTGGCCGACATTGGGGTCTTTTTAACCAGCGGCCCGATAGCGAAGTTTGTGGGCTCTATTATGCTTCTGAAAAACCGTGCCAGGACAAGTGACCGGTTGTGGGTGGTTATGGTGCTGGCGATCATCGGCACTGGCCTAAGCCTCTACGCCTTTCTGATTGGAACGGGAAGTCCGACACAGGCGCTGACGGCGGCGGCGATGACGGGCCTCTATTTCCTGTATGATTTCTGGTATTCGCGGTTGGAACGCGGCGGCACAAGGGTTTCTGTTGGGCAGCCATTGCCAGCGATAACGTTAGTCTCAGTGGGCGGCGAAACAGTGACCACTGCAGACCTGGCTGGCTCTCCGGCAATATTGATGTTCTTTCGCGGCAACTGGTGCCCACTATGTATAGCACAGATCAAAGAGGTTGCCGCGCGTTACACGGAATTGAGCAATTTGGGTGTACGGGTATTAATGGTATCACCTCAGCCGCAACGCCATACCAGCGCATTGGCTAAAAAATTTGATGCGGCGATGGAGTTTATGCACGACGATAATAACGCTGCAGCGAAAGCCTTGGGTTTGGAGAGCAAGTTTGGCACGCCCTTCGGGATGCAGGCGCTGGGCTATGACAGTGACACAGTGTTACCCACGGTTATCATCATTGACGGCGCAGGTGTGGTTCAGTGGGTTCACGCCACCGACAATTACCGAGTCAGGCCTGAACCCGATACGTTTTTTGAAGTGCTGCGGGACAAGGAACTGATTCCATCGACATGAGACGATAATCGAAAGAGGTTTAGTCTGGATTGTCCGCTTTGGGCAACTCTTCTATCTCTACAGATGGCTTCTGACGGCCTAGTTTTCGCTCCCTTTCGCGCAACAGCTGTATCACATGAGCTGGCAGTCCAAGTCTGAAGGAGACACCGTCACCACCCTGAGTAATTTTTGGATATCTGCCGCCCGGTTTACTGAGGTTGCCATTGTAAAGGTCCGCAATATGCCAGTCCTCAATCTCGGGCGATAGTCGCTGGATAGTGATCAGCCGTTGACGGAAAGATGGTTTCGCGTATTTCTGTATGTGAGCGAGAAGACTGGCCTCAAAATTTGGGAACATTTGGGCCATGCGCTGATAATATTTCGACACGCGCAATTTGGCGGGATTCCATATTTGTGTGCCGCGCATGCTGTTGACAAAATCAACTGCATTTTCACGCAGTTGGCCGTAAACCGTGTCGCCGCTATAGGCTGAAGTACGAACGTTGGGCGTACCCACTGCACCCATATAGAACCCATAGATAACAATTGGGTCATTCCAGTTTGACATCACATGATGTTCAATGTCGGTAAGCGAAATTGTTGCGCCATTGACCATGAACTGTTGACGATTGACAAAAGCCTCGGCATCGCCCCTGTCGAATAAAGGTCCGAGATAGGTGATAGGATATTGATGAGAGATTTCGTCGAGCACAATCGCCGTATAGAGGTTGAACCAGTAAGCCAGCTGCTGGTTTCTGGACAAAGATGCCAACGGTAAGACGGAAGGAATTGCGAGCAGTTCATCGCGCATTTTCCGCAAGTAAGCCAATTCGCCGTCCCGAAATGCGTGGATCATCACGCGGTTGCCTTCCTGATGCGTAATCGAAGTATTCCCGACCTGGAGGCGTGATCCGGTAACTTTCGCAAATTTGACCTTAGGGGGCTTATGTGTCGATGGGCCCATATCCAGAACCGACCCTTTCAGGATAGCATCAAGGTCGCTGTAATCGATATAATATTGCGAATTGGGAGTATGGCGCGTTTCAAGGTCGGTGGCACTTACGCTGAAAGCCATCAGTAGGCTGATGGTAATCCAAGTCAGGTATTTTGCCACTCGTTTCTCCCCCGTAGGGTAAACACTAATGATTATAACCTGAACGTTAAATGAACCGTCTGCAAAAAAAAGCCCGGCTGAAAGACACAGCCGGGCTTTTTGTGTTTCGCCCTTGTAGTAGAATCATTTTGGTTTGTCTGCTTCAGGCAACTCTTCTATCTCTACAGATGGTTTCTGGCGGCTGATTTTACGTTCGCGTTCGCGCAGGAACTGAACCACATGGATTGGGAACGAAACTCTATAGGAAACACCTTCAGCATTTCTCGTGATGCCAGGGTAATTTCCGGCGGGTTTGCCGAGGTTGCCATTATACAGGTCTGCAATGTTCCAGTCTTCTATCTCGGCGGATATGCTTTGTACGGGAATTAAACGCTGTTTGAATCGGGGCTTTGCGTATTTTTCGATGTGGGTGCGCAGGCTGGTCTCAAAATTTGGGAACATTTGGGCCATGCGCTGATAATATTTCGACACGCGCAACTCCGTCGGGTTCCATATTTGTGTACCGCGCATGCTGTTAACAAAATCAACGGCATTTTCATGCAGCTGATCGTAGACCGTACCACCGCTATAGGCAGACGTGCGAATATTGGGCGTGCCGACAGCCCCCATGTAAAACCCATAAATAACTACGGGATCAGCCCAGTTTGACATCACATGCTGTTCGATATCGGCAAGTGAAACCATCGCCTCACCAAGCATGTATTGCCTTCGGTTGACGAAAGCTTTTGGGTCGCCTTTGTCAAACAAAGGCTCAAGGTAGGTGATTGGATATTTTTCAGATATCTCCGTGAGAACGATTGAGATATAGAGATTGAACCAGTAGGCCAATTGCTCGTTTCTTGAGAGCGCCGCTAGGGGGAGGCCAGAAGGAATTGATAGAAGATCATCTCGCATCCTCCGTAAGTATGTAAGTTCCGGTTTCCTGAATGCCTGGATCATCACACGGTTGCCCTCTTGATGAGTAACTTTCGTATTGCCTATTTGAAGTCGGGTGCCGGTAATTTTGACGAATTTTTCGTTGGGAGGTTTATGGGTTGATAGGCCCATATCCAGAACCGACCCTTTCAGGATGGCATCAAGGTCGCTGTAATCGATATAATATTGTGAGTTGGGGGTATGGCGTGTTTCAAGGTCAGCGGCACTTGCGCTGAAAGCCATCAGTAGGCTGATGGCAATGCTGGTCAGGTATTTTATCATCCGTTTATCCCCCGTAGGGTAAACACTAATGATTGTAACCTGAACGTTAAATGAACCGCCTGCAATAAAAAAGCCCGGCTGAAAGAAACAGCCGAGCTTTCGATTTTTATGTGCCCAGTCTACTTCTTGGTGCCGTTGCGGGCATATTCTTCCACTTCAACCGTGCCTTCACGCTTCATTGTGGCATTTTTCTCGTCGCGGTAGCGAAGCAGTTCAACCACATGGCGCGGCAAGCCTGAGACGATTGATATTCCCAGCGCATCCTTTGATGTGCTGGCCGCAGAACCGCCAACACTTCCCAAGTTTCCATTGTAAAGGTCGGCGATGTGCCAGTCTTTAATACGCGGCGATATTTTTTCAATTTGTCCCAAACGGTTTAGAAACCCCTTGTTGGAATATTTTCTTACATGGGCCAGCAGATCTTGCTCGAAGTTGGGGAATTTCTGCGCCATGCGCTGATAATATGTCGCAACGCGTAGCTCCTTCTTCTTCCAAACCTGAGTGCCGCGTACGCTGTTTACATAGTCGATGGCATTTTTGTTCAGTTGTTCATAAACCGTGCGTGCTGTGTAAGCAGTATTTTGAATATTAGGCGTGCCAATTGCCCCCATGTAGAAACCGTATATCACAACGGGGTCATCCCAGTTGTTGACAACATGGTCCTGAATATCCTTGAGCGAAATCATAGTCCCGCTCATGTCAAACTTCCGCTGGCGATAAAATGCATCCGGGTCGTCACTCTCGAACAGCGGGGCAAGTCTGGTGATCGGGTACTGATCAGCAATTTCTGCCAGCACAATTGAGTTATGCAAATTGAACCAATAGGAAAGTTGCTCGTTGCGGGTTAGGCGCTCAATAGGAACCTGCCCCGGAATAGCCAACAGGTCGTCACGCATGTTAGCGAGGAAGCCGATTTGGGCGTCTTCAAACCTGTCGAACATCACCCGATTGCCTTCAAGCCGGGACGGTAACGGGTTGCTGATTTTTAATCTGGACGACGAGGAGCCGCGGGCTTTTTTTGCTCGTTTGTGGGTGGACGGCCCCATATCCAAAACTGAACCCCTCAGCACCGCATTCAGGTCGCTATAGTCAAGGCGGTATTTGGAATTGGCATCAAAATCTGTTGGTAGGTCTGTTGCCGATGCCGCAGGCGTTAAGCCAAGGCACAGCACAATTAGGCTAATTTTTTTTAGCAATTTACGCTCCTGTTTCTCTCGCTGTCGATTACATTTTTTATGACGATAGAATCGTTGATCGTTCTTCGTCTTTTTTGTAGCTAGTTTTTTTGAACCCTATTTATTCAAATGATAGAATGAATTGTTCAGGCGTTTGTAACAACCTGTGTGCGGCAAATCGCCTTTTTTTGCGATAGGCTGCACGAGCTAATTGTTATCAAACACCCAGTTAATATGGGGTAAAAGCTGAATTTTTTCAACTGTTGTGATGCGGATAACAAAAAGCCCGGCGTAAACCGGGCTTTTCATTTTAGTTTAAATGTTCGTTGCTGCTATTCGCGGTTGCCTAGGAAATGCAGCAGGAACATGAACAGGTTCACAAAGTCCAGATACAGGTTAACGGCACCCATAATTGCGCCTTTGGCAACGGCCTCGCCGGTCGCCATCATCGCATAGCTTTCCTTGATACGCTGGGTGTCATAGGCGGTAAGGCCAGCAAAAATCAGGACACCGGCAACGGAAATAATAAACTGCATCATCGATGACTGCAGGAAGAAGTTGACCACCATCGCAATGATTAGACCGAACAAGCCCATCATCAGGAAAGTGCCGAAACCTGACAAGGATCGTTTGGTTGTATAGCCATATAGGCTAAGTGCCGCGAAAGAAGCAGCTGTGATAAAGAAGGTTTGGGCAACGCTCTCACCGGTATAGCGAAAAAGAACCGTTGTCAGCGAAATACCGAAACAGGTTGCAAAGGCCCAGAAAATTCCTTGCAGTGCCGTTGCAGACAATTTGTTAATGCCGAAATTCATCACAAGAATAAAGGCAAAAGGCGACAGCATGGCAACCCAGCCAAGACCGGTCATACCCTGAATGCCAACTTGTCCGCCACCCAAGTCAACTAGGTTATAGAATATGCCCAAAATCTGTGGGTTTGTGAAAAGTACAAGTGCAACAATGCCAGTCAGCAATACACCAGAGGCCATGTAATTATAGACCTTCAGCATATAGGCGCGCAGGCCTTCGTCATACTCAGCGGCTTGCGCCGAGGTTCCTGCACCAAATGCAGTTTTATATCGTTCTACCATTTTAACTCCCCATGGAGGTTACTAACATTGCCCTTAATATGGGCATTTAAGGCTTAAGTTGCAACAGGAACCGAACGGTGGGTCCGATTGCTTTTTCTGTTATTCCGTCCGCAGCACCGCGTTTGGTTTCACTGAAAGTGCCCTGAAGCTGGAGCCAAGCCCAAACAACATGGTCACAAACAGGCTTATGGCAACTGTGAAGATCATGGGTACCGGCAGGAACGCAAATTCCATCTCCATCACCAACTCAACCACAATCCAACCGGTTAGGGTGCCAAGGCCTAGAGCAATCGTTGCTGTCACAATGCCGATCAGCGCATATTCAAGTAAGTAAGCTCGCAGTATCTGGCTTCTAACCGCGCCGACAACTTTCAAAATCACGCTTTCATATACCCGTTGCTGGAACCCGGCGGCAATCGCGCCCGCCAGCACCAATATACCGGCAATGATCGCCACTAATGCTGTCGCGCGAACGGCCGTTCCAATTTGCGCAATCATAGTGTTGACCGACGAAAGTACTTCCTTCATCCGCACAGCCGTAATATTGGGATATTTGCTGGTGATTGTTGAATGAGCGATTTGCTCGGCCTCGCCGGACGCTTTCAGGGTTGCCATAAATGTATGCGGTGCCTGGGCCAGGGTGTAGGGGTCGAACAAAATTACAAAATTAAAACCGAACGTGCCCCAATCAATGGTGCGCAGAGACCGGATGCGGGCCGTGATATCTCGGCCCAGCACATTCACAGTGATTGTATCGCCAACTGAAAGGCCAAGCCCGTCTGCCACTTCCTTGCCCATGCTGACTTCCGGGTCGCCGGTATAATCAGATGGCCACCAATCGCCTTCCACTAGTGTGCTGCCTTTGTTAAGGTCTCGCATGTAGGACAGGCCGCGATCACCGCGGAGAACCCAGCGAACCTCCTGATCAACTTCAACGTCACCTGCCGGAACCTCGTTCAGGTGCGTTACTCTACCGCGCAGATTGGGAATGGTAACCACATCCTGTACACCGTCGATGTCCGTTGCAGTGGTTTCAAACTCTTCCACTTGATAGGGCTGGATATCCAGCATGAAAAATGCGGGTGCCTCGGATGGCACCTGTTCGCTTAAACGTTTGCCTAGATTACCTTCGATCAAGGCAAGGCCCGCAAACAATGTAAGTCCAAGGCCGAGCGAGATAACCACTGCGCCAGTGGCGGCACCTGGACGATGCAAGTTGGCAACAGCCATGCGTACCAAAGCGTTCTTTGGCCGCGGTGCAGCGGCCGCTACCTTTTCGATCAACCAGCTGGTGAAGCGCAGCAGTCCAAGTGCAGCGCCTGCGCCGATCATAAAGCCTGCGGCCAAAATTCTGTTGTCGGACATACCAACCGCCAGCAAGACCACAATGGTTGCCGCACCGAAAATAATCGCCGTATAAATCAGCCGAGGCCAACGCCCCTCAGGAGCAACAATGGCGCGAAACAGTCGCACGGCTGGCAGATCGCGGGCTTTGCCCAGCGGCCAAACCGCAAAAGCAACCGTGATCATCAGGCCGTATATCGCCGCCAGAAGAAGCGCCACGGGATAAACCCCGCCTTCAGGTTTAACCGGCAATGTGTCAGGCAGAAACTGCGCCAGCGTGCCGGGCAGGAAGGCGCCAACAAACAGGCCGATGCCGATGGCAATCGTACCAATCAACAGTATCTGGATGAAATAGGTGGCGAAAACCGTATTGCCGTCTGCGCCCAAAATCTTCAGCGTGGCAATAGTGCGGGTTTTGCGGTCCATGTAACCACGTACCGCGTTGCCAACACCAACACCGCCGACAACTAATGCAGATATGCCAACAAGTGTCAGGAACATGCCCATTTGCTCGATGAAACGGCGCAAGCCCGGTGCGCTGGTGCCACGGTCGCGCACGCGCCAGTTTTCGTCAGGGAATACTTCCTTCATTTGTTCGCGCACGGCGTTCACATCTGCACCTGCTGGCAGGCGAATTTTATAATAGAAATTCACCAGGCTTCCGGTGGTTACCAGCCCGGTTTGAGCCAGCGCATCGCGGCCAATCATGACTGTGGGGCCAAGCTGGAAGCCTAGGTTGGCTTTGTCAGGCTCGCGGTCGATAAGTGCGCGAATATCGGCCTTTATCCGGCCAAACACCAGCGTATCGCCAACGCCAACATTCATTTTGTTAGCTAATAGCGGATCAATGGCGACCCCCCATGTGTCGCCATTGGTAGCAAATAATGCGTCGTTTTCAAGCGTGGGCGACGTTTCAAATGACCCATACAGTGGGTACAGATTGTCGACAGCGCGCAGTTCTACGAGAGTGGATGACGGCACTCCGTCTACCCGCGCCATGGTGCGCAGGCGGGCAGATGATGACATCTGGCCTTGGTCCTGAAACCACGCAATCGATTCAGGCGTGCTCTCACGCTGGTAAATATTAACTTCAATGTCGCCGCCAAGAATTGCCTGGCCCTCACGTTCAAGGCCTTCCTGGATGGCACGCGTCAATGATCCTATGGCTGCAATGGCTGTTACGCCCAAGATCAGGCAGGCCATAAAAACCTTGAAACCGTTCAGGCCAGCGCGAAGCTCCCTCAGTGCCAGCTTCACCGCGATGGGTGTTTTTGCGTCGCGGGTTATCATGACTGCGCAGCTTTTGGCATAAGGTTGCTATCGCCACTAACGGACTGGGTATCGCCCGTGTCGTCAACAATGCGGCCATCAGACATGGAAATAACCCGGTCGCACCGATCAGCCAATGCGGGATCGTGGGTAACCAGAATAAGCGTAGAGCCCCGGCTTTTTGACAAATCAAAAATCAGATCGATGATGGCGCGACCGGTTTTACCGTCCAGATTACCAGTAGGTTCGTCGCCGAACAGGATGGCCGGTTGCGGGGCCAATGCCCGGGCAAGGGCAACACGCTGTTGTTCGCCGCCTGACATTTGTGCCGGATAATGATCCATGCGGTGTGCAAGACCAACCGCTTCCAGTTCGCGCGATGCCTGGTCAAAGGCGTCGTTCACGCCTGCCAGCTCCAGTGGTACCGCAACATTTTCAAGTGCGGTCATGGTGGGAATAAGGTGAAAAGCCTGCATAACGATGCCCACGCGGCTAAGCCGGTGGCGAGCCAAATCGTCTTCATTGGCCCCTTCAAAAGCCAAACCGTCAACCAGAACATTGCCAGATGTGGCTTGTTCGAGCCCGGTCATCAAGCTCATTAAAGAAGATTTGCCTGATCCAGACGGGCCGACTATGCCGACAGTTTCGCCTTTTTCGATGCCAAAATTGATTTCTTTCAGGATGTTAACCGGTCCAGCACCGGACTCGAGTGTCAGTGACACATTCGTGAGTTGAATGATTGGGTGTGGCTTTGCCATTGTATTTTTGTTCCTCGCTGCCAATTATAAGTTTATTATTGTTAATTACGTCTATAGCTAGGTATTCGGATCATGAAGGTCAATCGTCTCACCAAAATATTACCTTTGCAGCTTTTTGCGGCATTTGCGCTCATTTTTGCGGCAGGAAGCATGTTTTTTGCGGCAAACGCGCAGGAAACAGCCGATACGGACGCTGAGCCCATCGCAATATTGGCCTTCGGCGATAGCCTGACGGCCGGATACGGCCTGCCTGCGGGCGAGGGTTTTACCGATCAATTGCAGGTTTGGTTGGAAAAAGAACTGGGCCAGGCGGTGCGGGTAATTAACGGCGGTGTGTCAGGTGATACTTCTTCGGGTGGCCGTTCGCGCCTTGATTGGGCCTTGTCGCCGATAAAATCGGGCAAGCCTGATCTGGTTATTCTTGAACTGGGTGCCAATGACGCTCTGCGCGGCGTCGCGCCTGAGATTACCCGTGTAAATATGGATGCGATGCTCAAAACCCTGACCGAACGAGATATTCCAACTCTGGTTGCGGGCATGCTGGCATCACCCAGTTGGGGGCCGGATTATGAAGCTTCGTTCAATACACTGTATCCCGAGCTTTCTGAACAATACGGTGTGCCCCTGTATCCGTTTTTTCTCGATGGTGTTGCCACAATCACTGAGTTGAATCAGTCGGATGGTTTGCATCCTACCAAGGAAGGCGTAGCCGTCATTATCGAAAAAATTGGCCCCTATGTGAAACAAGCCCTTTCGCGTTAGAAATTTCCACGCTAGAATCGCCTCATTGCCAATCTTTAGGCAAATTTCAGGAGGTGCAGATGGCTCGTCTTTTCGTCGGCTTGGACATCCATGAACCCCTTATCCAGGACCTTTCCGAGGCCCGGGGCGGCGTCGAAAGCGCCCATTGGCAGCGCGACAATCAATTGCATCTTACTCTTGCATTTATTGGTGATGCCCCGCGAAAAGTAACGCGGGAAATTGAGGATGCGCTTGCGGGTATACGGTTCGATCCCTTTGAAGTGTCGCTTGAGGGTGTTGGTATGTTCGGCAAACCCAAGTTCCCCAAAATTCTGTGGGCAGGTGTGGCGGATAAAACCCCGCTGCAGCATTTGCACGAAAAAATCGCTTCGGCGCTGGACAGAATTGATGTGGAAATTGACCGCCGCAAATATAAGCCGCATGTCACGTTGGCGCGCTTTCGCAGAGGCGCAGAAGCGCGGGTCGGGGACTGGTTAACCAGTAATCAGAATTTGAAAACCACAGCAATGACCGTTGATCGGTTTGTTCTTTTTTCCAGTGAACGAACATCCGAGGGTTCATTTTTCCGTCACGAGGCTGAATTTCATGCTTACGGCCACGATATGAGTGCAGGCGATTTTTCTGACAGTGAGTTCTATCAGGAATGGGCGGCGGTTAGCGCTGAATAGGCGGCTTTAGCTTGCTGAGAAAGTTTCGTCCGTCGCCTTCGCTTTAAGCGTCATGCTTTTGGCCATCTCCAGTACCGCATCCATCACCACATCCTGCTGCCGCCACTGCAGAAAATGGTTCATTCCCTCAATCTTGATGACCTTCAGTTTACGGGTGCCTGTCATGGTGCGTTCCATAAAGGGAACATTGGCATAGGGCACCAAGTCATCTTCGGTGCCGTGTATGATGGTAACCGGTTGCTTGATGTCAGCGAGTCTCGGTTGCAACAACCTGAGCTCGTCCTCCAGCGCTATCAATTCTCGGTTCGAGTTGCGCAGAACCTTATCCAGCAACCAGCTGAAGGGCGGGATGTTGCCCACATATTGGATGAATAGAACATCTTCCAGTTCAGGATCGAGTGCACCGGCAAGCACCAAAATGCCGCCGACCTTATCAGGGTAATTGGCCGCTGCTGCAGCAACGATGGGGCCGCCTAGCGAATGGCCCGCAAGGATGGTTTTCTTATCTCCTCGGGTGACAAGCAATGGTGCTAGTGCTGCCGCTTGTGAGTCCAGTTCAACTACTTGTTTTTTTGGCCGCGTGAAGCCAAAACCCGGTCGGTCTACGGCGATAAATTCGAAGCCGTCCGGCACGCTTTTGAGCATATTGTACCAATTGCCGCCCGCGTCGCCCGGCGTGCCGTGAACAAAGATAACTCGCTGGCCACCGGGGTCGCCCGCCCGCAGATAGCTAAGCTCTATGCCATCAACAACATCCACCTGTAATGTTTCACGGGAAACATATTGGTCACTGACAAAATCAGATTCGAAATCCATAAAAATGCCAGCACAACCTACCAGCACCACCGGCAGCACAAGAAGTGTTAGCCAAAATTTGAAGGATTTGAGAGTTTTCTTAACTGTTGCCATCTGGCCGGTAGTCCTTCCAGTAGTCCTCGATTTGCGGTGCCGTGTTTTTTCTTGAGTACTGGATTTGGCTCGTCATTTCAGTTCACATTACGGTGACTGTAATGTCGGTTCAGTGGTTCAAAACCCCAAATCGTCGATGATTTGTTCCACCTGACTAACATATCCCCCGCCGAATAAGCGGACATGTACCAACAGCGGCCACAGCTGGTATATCAATTTTCGGTTTTCGAAAAAGCCATCATCAATCGGTGTTAACTCGCTGTAAGCATCAAAAAAAACCGGGCCCAAGCCGCCCATCAAGTCTATGAACGCCAAATCCATTTCATTGTGGCCATAAGAAATGGCGGGGTCGATAAAACCGGCTGCCCGGTCACCGTCCATCAGCATATTGCCCGCCCACAAGTCGCCGTGCAAAAGGCTGGAAGCCGGTGTCGTCGGAAGGAATTCGTTGAGTTTGTCAGCCAGATTTTCAATGCGCGTCATCACTGCTTGCGGCAGCCTGCCGGTGCGCGCGCATGAGCCTGCCATTGCAAGCAAGCGATGTTCCCTGAAAAATTTGCACCAGTTGTCAGTCGGTTTATTTTGCTGCGGTAGCGGACCGATATATGTGTCTTTGTTAAAGCCAAAAAAGG
This sequence comes from Sphingomonadales bacterium, assembly GCA_011088215.1. Taxonomy (GTDB): domain Bacteria; phylum Pseudomonadota; class Alphaproteobacteria; order Sphingomonadales; family Kordiimonadaceae; genus Kordiimonas. Next base: position 11,859 of record JAALKD010000049.1, read on the forward strand.
GCTTACTGCCTTTGGGTCGAACGGCATGCAGTCCAGCAATATGGCGGGCCGCATCTGTTGCCACTGCCTCGCTGTTTGCCGCTCCGCTGTGGGGCAAATAGCTCAGTACAAGAACGCCTTTACTTTGAAATAAAACGTCCGGCACCGGCAGCGACGATTTGGATGCTATGTGTTTAAGCATCATTTTTTCCACTGCTGTGGTGTCTGGCTGGTCCATCCTAGGCCTTTTGGCAACTACTTGTCGCCCGTCCGCCAACGTCAGCAGCGACACATCCGCGATATCGCCGCCGCTTAACGGCTTAGAACGCACAATCGCAGCTCCAAGGGCTGTTTCAAGTTTTTCGCTGATTGAACCGGCCATCGTGGCTACAGGTGCCGCGATTTGAGGGCATCAAGTAAACCTTCAGCAGCGTCGATGGCGGCATCGTAACAGCTGTCAAATTGACTGGTGGGACCAATGTAAGGGTCTGGCATTTCATCAATTGGCACGCGTGCGGCATAGCCTAGGTATAGTTGGATACGGTCTTGCAACCGGTCAGGGCATCTGGCTATCAGGTCGTTATAATTTTCCCGATCCATCACCATAATATAGTCGAAGGCTTCGAAGTCGTTGTCGGTAACTTTGCGGGACCGCTGGCCTGAGATATCCACACCCCGTGCCATTGCGGCGGCTTGCGCGCGCGGGTCCGGCGCTGCACCGGCGTGATAGCCAATGGTGCCTGCGCTGTCGACGGTGAAGCGGTCTAGCAATCCGGCTTTTTCGGCGGTGTGGCGAAAGGCACCTTCGGCCATCGGCGAACGACAAATATTGCCCATACATACAAAAAGGACCGCGGTCACACGTATCTCCTGCTTGTGTTTCATGGCCAAAAAACTAGGTTGTGGTTAAATGACCAGAAAGAAATGTGCCAGAAGGTAGTGAGAGTGGCCAGCTATAAAAACATTGTTGTGCTGACAGGGGCGGGCGTATCGGCGGAATCCGGCGTGTCTACCTTTCGGGATAATGACGGTCTTTGGGAGCAACACCGCATCGAAGACGTTGCGACTCCGGAAGCGTTTCACCGCGATCCGGATATGGTGCAGAATTTCTACAATGTCCGGCGGGCGCAGTTGAAAAATGTTGAGCCCAATGCTGCGCACATAGCGCTCGGTGCGTTGGAAAGCGGATTGGACGGCCAGGTAACTATTGTTACCCAAAATGTTGACAATCTGCACGAGCGCGGTGGCAGCACAAGCATCATCCATATGCACGGCGAACTTGGCAAAGTGCGATGCACTTGTTGCGGGTATGTTTTTCTGTGGCCGGGTGACTGCAGTCAGTCCAGCCAGTGTCCAAATTGTTTTAATCAACCGGCTTTGCGACCGCACATTGTCTGGTTCGGAGAAATGCCCTTTGAAATGGATCGCATTGAAAGCTTGCTCGGGGCCTGCGATCTGTTTATTTCAATTGGCACCAGCGGCAGTGTGTACCCGGCGGCGGGGTTTGTATCGCTGGTCCGCGCGATTGGCGCGGCTCACACAATTGAGGTGAATCTGGAGCCGAGCGACGGCGCCAGTCATTTTGCAGAAACTCGGCACGGGGAAGCCGGAACATTGGTGCCCTTGCTAGTAGAAGAACTACTCGCGTAATGACCTGAAGGAACACACTATGGCGGAACGCCCCGCAATATTATCACAATCAGATCGCGGCAATGCACTCAGCGCCTTGTCAGGCTGGCGTTATGATGCAGGTCAAAAAGCGATTTTGAAGACATTTAGGTTTGCCAACTTTAGCGAAGCCTGGGGGTTCATGAACCGAGCCGCGTTGTTCGCGGAAAAAATTGACCATCACCCTGAATGGTTCAATGTTTACAATAAAGTCGAGGTTAAACTGACAACACACGATACCGACAATGAAGGCGGCGGTGTCACAAAGCTCGATATTCAAATGGCGACGGCGATGGAGAGTTATTGCTGATCATCGGCGTCGATGTTTTTGGTTTTGACCAGTTAATTTGGTAAAACAGAATATATTCTGGACTTCATCCAGTCGAAATCAAATGGTGCGTGATCTGGCTGTGCACGCTCAAAATGCGTGACCTCCATAATTTTATCGATGGTTTTATGGTCAGACGCTAGCGGCAAATATAAACTGCTGGCTTGCTTAAAATCTGCTTTTGGGCCGACATAGGGGACTTGGCAGTATAGGGGGGACCCGCTCTGTCGGACCTTATCGAATATTGACCAAATTTCGCTGCCAGGACCCTTGCCTTCCAGTTCTGACAATGAGTCTCCTGTGTAATCTCGGTGGAGGAAATCGCGCAATCGCGTTCCGATGAGGCGGTAGCGAAAATCGGTCGGTTCCGACTCAACGTCCAAAATGGCGATATGGGCCATGCGGCGGCGCAGATCGCTAACTTTAATATCTTGTCGGCTGGGATAAACTCCACTGCCATCAGGGCAGTTCTTAAGCCAATATCGCAGGATTTCATCCTGAACATCGCCCATCTTCATCGGCTATCTCCGCCGACCCCCTTGTCTTTGATTAAGCGGTATCAATATAGCGGTCAATGATTAATCAAAAATTACTACGACCAAATATCTTGGTCTTTAAGCTGCCCAATATTTGATTAAATCGTGTGCTATGGCGATCGGTGGAGGAACCATAAAATCACTCGATTCGCCTACCAGTGCCGCTGTTGCCTGGGCGCGCGTTATCCATCGGGCATCGTCAATTTCCGTTTCGTCGAGCGTAAGTTTTTTATCTTTTACCTCCGCAGTGCAGCCGATCATCAGGCTGGACGGCCACGGCCATGGTTGGTTTGCGATGATCTGTACTGAAGTTGCTTCAACGCCGGCTTCCTCCATCAATTCGCGGGCTACGGCTGTTTCGATGGTTTCACCGGGTTCCATAAAACCTGCAAGGGCTGAAAAATACCCGGGCGGCAATTGCGGACCACGCCCAACCAGAGCCTCATCGCCGTGACAGGCCAACATGATAACCACTGGATCCGTGCGCGGAAAATGGCTAGCGTTACAGGTTGGGCATAGGCGTTCGTAGCCTGCTTTAACCAGTGCAGATTCCGCACCGCATTTAGCGCAGAATCGGTGGCTGTCGTGCCAGCTGAGCATCGACTTAGCCTGGGCGACAATGCCCAGTTCAGGATGAGCAAATCCGGCCTTCATACCCAGCGCCCGAGCGTCGCGAAATTTGGCGTCGGGGAACAGACCGTCAAAATTCGCTGGCTCGCCTTCCAGTTCGGCGGCGTAACGCGGGGCGCCGTCCTCCAGGCCAAGAAAGACTTGGGTGCCAAGCGGCAAATAGGCGCATTGGCGGTAGCTAAGCCAATGGATCGCACCTACCTGATCGCTCAAAATTTCACCGTTCAACATGAGCATGAAGCCAGCCTCAGTCGACTGCAGCATGTCGACCATGGTGGTCGGTTCTTTGCGCAAATGGTCGGCCCGGTCCAGGGGGTTGCCGGAAAAGAAGCTTTGAATTGCCTGAAGAGCCATAAGGTAGCCTTTATTGAATGCCGCTTGTTTTATATTGTGTTTGTACTGTGTTTATACCTAGCGCGTGCTATTTCGCTTGCAAGTGCTTTTAAGAATCGCCATATAACCCTCGGGAGAGCTGGCGGACAAGCCGCTCGCCAATCCGGTCAGGTCCGAGAGGAAGCAGCCGTAACGGGTTGTGCCTGGGTCGTTCGGCTCTCCCATCCTTTCAAAACATTCTACTTCATGACACCCGGCCCGCTGTTGGGCGGCGGATTTTTGTATATTTGATGGTTGAAGACGCTTTCATGAAGGCGGCAATCCTGCTAATCATTGGGGTTCAATTCTTACTCACGTCAAGCAGAGAGACCACCATTGATGAGCGAGCAGGCACCAGAGCAAAATTACCGCGTTCTTGCGCGCAAATACCGCCCAGCAGACTTTGATAGCCTTATTGGGCAAGAAGCCATGGTGCGCACGCTCTCCAACGCCATTGATACTGGCCGCCTGGCGCATGCGTTTATTCTAACCGGGGTGCGCGGGGTTGGTAAAACCACAACTGCACGCATCATCGCCAAGGCGCTGAATTGCACTGCGGCTGACGGCCCAACAATTGCGCCGTGCGGCGAATGTGATAATTGCAAATCAATCAGCGAAAGCCGCCATGTGGACGTACTGGAAATGGATGCTGCGTCCAGGACCGGGGTTGATGATATTCGCGAAATTATTGAAAGCGTACGCTATGCGCCGGTTTCTGCACGCTATAAAATATATATCATCGACGAAGTACACATGCTGTCCAAGTCAGCTTTTAATGCACTACTGAAAACGCTGGAGGAGCCGCCTGAAAGCGTGAAATTTATTTTCGCGACCACTGAAATTCGCAAGTTGCCGGTTACAGTTCTGTCCCGCTGCCAGCGCTTTGACCTGAAGCGGGTTGAGGCCCAGACACTGGTTGACCATTTGGCAAAGTTGGTAGCGAACGAGAACTGTACAGCAGAAGATGGCGCGCTTACGCTTATTGCCCGCGCGGCAGAAGGCTCGGTTCGCGATAGCCTGTCGCTTTTGGATCAAGCCATCGCTCACGGGGCAGGCAAAGTAACCGAAGCTCAGGTGCGCGATATGCTGGGTCTTGCAGACCGGGCGCAAGTGCTGGATCTGTTCGAGCAGATCATGAAAGGCGAGATCGCCGACGCGCTGACCACGCTGCGCACACAGTATGACGCTGGCGCTGACCCGGTTGTGGTAATTAATGACCTACTGGAAGTGTCTCACTGGCTGACCCGTTTGAAGGTAACGCCTGATACTGGTACCGACGCGCTGGTGTCAGAGGCCGAAAAAGAACAGGGCGGCAAGATGGCCGCAACCCTTGGCATGCCGCACCTGACACGGGCATGGCAGATGCTGATGAAAGGCCTTTCCGAGGTTCGGGTTGCGCCCAGCGCGATCGCCGCCGCCGAGATGGTTCTCATTCGCATGGCTTATGCGTCGGGTTTGCCGAGCCCGGCGGATTTGGTGAAAAAGCTGCAAAATAATCCGGCGCAACCGGTGGCCCCAAGTGGTTCGACGGGCGCACATGCTTCGGGCCCAACTGCGGCTGCACCAATGCAGCAACAAACCCAAGCCGCACAGCCGCGTTCTGCCGATGTGGTTGCACTGCGAGCCGATGCAGTGGGCGACCATCCGCAGCACCCGATGCCTGTTAGTTTTGAGAAAATGGTGGCACTGTTTCAAGCTGAAAAAGAAGGTATTCTGGCAACTGTGCTGACCGATCATGTACGCATTGTGGACTATAAGCCGGGTGCTTTTTCGATCACTACCACTGGACGCACACCCAATGATTTTGTCATGCGCGCCAAACAGTGCCTGAAGGCCTGGACGGGCAATGACTGGATGATCTCGATCGACAACGGTGCAGCCCCTGCCAGCACTACGCTGAAAGAACAGCATGACGCCCGAAATAAAAAGCGCCGAGACGAAACCATGGAGGACCCGGCGGTGAAAGCCCTGCTGGAGGTGTTCCCTGAAGCCCGGTTGCTGGCGGTGCGTGACAAGCGCACGCTGGACGAGCAACTGGAAGAAGCTGCAGCTGCAGATGATGGGTTAACCTACGATGATGTGGGCGAAGACAAAAGCGAGTTCGATTTTTAGAGTTAGGAGAAACCCCGTGAAAAATCTCACCGAAATGCTGAAAAAAGCCCAGGAAATGCAAGCCAAAATGGGCGACATGCAGTCTGGCCTTGCCGACATGACCATCGTGGGCGAAGCGGGGGCAGGCATGGTGAAAGTGACGTTGAACGGTACCGGCGAGATGAAAAATGTCTCGATCGACGACAGCTTGTTTTCCACTGAAGACCGCGAAGTGCTGGAGGACCTGATCGTCGCAGCCCACAATCAGGCCAAGGCCAAAGTGGCTGACGCCGCCGCTGAACAGATGAAAGACCTGACCGGGGGCATGGGCTTGCCCGATGGCTTCAAGATGCCTTTTTAGGAACTGAATGTGTTGAAAAATTGGTTTGCACTTGGCAAAAAACCAAAGACCTTTGAATTTCAGTGTGCCTGTTGCGGCGAAATTCATAAGGGTTCGCCATCTTTCTCCTATGCTCACCCAACTCAGTATGGTTGGTTGCTGGAAGACGAACGTCAAAAGCGTGCGGAACTTTCCGGCGATACGTGTGTGATCGATGGTGAAGAATACTATGTTCGTACAATTTTAGAGATACCAATTTCTGGCGTTGAAGAGCCGTTCACGTGGGGCTTGTGGGTGTCTCAGAGCAAAGAAAGTTTTGAGCGTTATGTCGAGTCTTTCAATAACGATCAGTCTAAGGACGGTAGCTTTGGATGGCTTACGGTAACGATACAGGCTTATGACCGAACAACACAAGATCAGGAATTTGAGAACGTGGCATGTGATGTCGAATGGCAGGGCAATGGAGCGAGGCCGCGGTTAATTCCTCATCAGAGTGATCATCCATTATACAATGATTTTGTTGCGGGGATCAGTTGGGGCCGAGCGATTGAGATTGCCCAAACGGTTATGCATCCGAGTGGTTAATTCTTGTTTCACCTACGTGCTTGGCAGTATCGATGGTGCACCCAAAACTTATGTGGGCTGGACCAATGATCTGGAGAAACGGTTGACTGCCCACAACAACGGCACAGGGGCCAAATCAACCCGCGGACGGCAATGGCACATTCTCTACACTGAAGAGTTTAAAAACCGCTCAGACGCCATGAGCCGGGAATGGCACTTGAAACGCGACCGGAAATTCCGCAAAAAGCTTCTGGAAGACTTTTTGGCAAAGGAAAGCTGATGCCCCGTTCCCACGGCAGCGATATTGATAAACTGATCCAGCTTCTGGCGAAACTGCCCGGGCTTGGGCCGCGCTCTGCCCGGCGCTCGGCGCTGCAAATGCTCAAGAAAAAAGACAGTGTCATGGTGCCGCTGGCCGCGGCCCTAAACGATGTGGCAGCACGGGTGCAGATATGTGAGCAATGCGGCAATGTGGACACCCACAACCCGTGCCACGTGTGTGAAGACGTGCGCCGCGACCAAACGGTGATCTGTGTAGTTGAGGAAGTGGCCGACCTGTGGGCGCTGGACCGCTCCGAGACGTTCAAAGGGCTGTACCACGTGCTGGGCGGCACGCTCTCGGCGCTGGACGGCGTTGGGCCAGACGATCTGAATGTTGCTGGGCTTATTAGCCGCGCTGCAAGTGGCGGTGTTACTGAAATTATTCTGGCACTTAATGCCACGGTGGACGGGCAAACTACCAGCCATTATCTGGCTGAAAGGCTAGCGGACAGCGGCGTAAAGGTAACGGCGTTGGCGCACGGCGTGCCGGTGGGCGGTGAGTTAGATTACCTGGATGATGGCACGCTGGCAGCGGCGCTGCGTGCGCGCGGCGAGGTGGGATAGACATGGATACTGTTACCCATAAAGGCGGGTGCCACTGCGGTACAGTTCGGTTCGAGGTGGATGCGCCAGCAACGCCGCAAGTGCTGTCGTGCAATTGTTCCATTTGTGCGATGATGGGTTTCTTGCATCTTATTGTTGAGGCTGACGCGTTTCGCATAACCGCCGGTGAGAACAACCTTACCGAATACAGGTTCAATACAGGTACCGGTCGGCATTTATTTTGCAAAACCTGCGGCGTTAAGCCCTTTTATGTGCCGCGCAGCCACCCAGACGGATGGTCTGTTAACGCACGCTGTGTTGATAGAGCGACGCTGGAAGGCATGACCGTCACTGATTTTGACGGCGCAAACTGGGAAGCCTCAATCGATCAGATAACATAGCGAGTGGTTGAGGTAGCTGGGAAATGGCGGCGACCATAACTGCTATACCAGCATGGGGGTGTACGGTCGCCACCACTGTTGGTGCATTGGTTCCCGCGGAAAAGACAGGCGCAGGGGTGCAGGTCCTGTCATTTCGTAACCGCATTGTTCTCAATCAGGTTAAATTGCTCTGCCGTGATGAAGCGACACCGCCAGCGACCATATATATGTCGCTTTGGAAACGCCTGAAGTGCTTAATGCCAAACAATTTAATCAACCATGAAAACCACGGCTCGCAGGTCATTTATTGACCAACTGAGGTGATTATATCAAATACACACATAAGAGGAAACTAAAACTTTATAGTTGTTCTGGTGGCGACATTATTCGCCCTAAATTCTGTTTTGGTTGGATTGTTTGCTGAGGTTACTTCGGTGAGACCAGGCGCTTAATAACATCCAGATAAACATCGCAGAGTGTTTCGATGTCGGAAACAGCAACATGTTCGTCGATTTTATGCATGGTCGCACCGACCAGACCAAATTCAACCACCGGGCACATATTTTTAATGAAGCGAGCATCTGACGTGCCGCCAGTGGTTGAAAGTTCGGGTGTTTTGCCGGTTGCCTGTTCCACCGCACTGACAACTGCGTCAGAAAGCGGGCCTTTTTCGGTCAGAAAACTGTCGCCCGATACCCACCAATCGATGTGATAGTCAACGCCTGCGCGTTTCATTCGACGGGTTAGCTCTGCCTGTAGGTCTTCAGGGGTAAACTCATTATTGAACCTTACATTGAACCGGGCTTTGGCCTCAGCCGGGATGACATTGTGACTGTCATTGCCTACGTCGATGTTGACGATCTCCAGGTTCGAGGCTTGAAATAGCTCGTTACCGCCGTCCAGCGGTTCCTTGTTTAGTTCACTGAGTACAGCAACCAAATCAGGTATTGGGTTTTTCGCAGTGTGTGGGTAAGCCACATGACCCTGAATGCCGTTTACGGTTAGCATGCCGTGCAGGCTGCCGCGCCGGCCAACTTTGACCATTTGACCAAGTTCTTGTGGGTTGGTTGGCTCGCCCACAAGGCAATAATCAATGGTTTCGCCGCGTTCCTGTAACCAGCCCAGCACCTTTTTGGTGCCGTTCACCGCCGGGCCTTCTTCATCGCCGGTGATCAAAAGTGATATGGACCCTCCGGGAACTTGGTCCTCCAGATAGCGGCTCACTGCGGCGACAAAGGCCGCGATGGCTGACTTCATGTCAGAGGCGCCGCGGCCGTATAGGTTTCCGTCTTTTATATCAGCGGCGAATGGGTCAACGCTCCAGTTGTGAGCGGCCCCCACCGGTACAACGTCGGTGTGGCCTGCGAAACAAAAATTGGGTGCACTTATCCCTAGCCGCGCATAAAGGTTAGGCACCGGGTCAGTGCCTTCTTCCTCGAAAACCAGTTTATGGCAGTCGAAACCCATCTCTGTCAGATGTTCAGCCAGCAAATCCAGCGCATCACCAGTGTCAGGCGTTACGCTCGGGTGACGGATCAGCGCCTGTGATAGCTCAATGGGGTCGATCAGTGGCACGCGTCAGTCTCGCAGCAAATCGTTGACAGATGTTTTCGCGCGTGTTTGTTCGTCAACCCGTTTTACGATTACGGCGCAGGAAAGACTTGGACCGGGGCTGCCGTCTGGCAAAGGTTTCCCTGGTAGACTGCCTGGCACGACAACACTGTATGCGGGCACTCGGCCCCTGAAAATTTCGCCAGTATTTCGGTCGATGATTTTAGTTGACGCAGTAATGAAGACACCCATTGAAATAACCGAACCCTCTTCGACGACAACGCCTTCAACGACCTCCGACCTCGCGCCGATGAAGCAATTGTCCTCAATAATTGTAGGGTTGGCTTGCAATGGTTCCAACACGCCGCCAATGCCTGCACCTGCGGAGACATGAACATGAGCTCCAACCTGCGCGCAGCTACCAACGCTCGCCCAGGTGTCGACCATTGTACCTTCGCCCACATGGGCGCCTAAATTTACAAAAGACGGCATCAAAACCACGTCTTTCGATATGTAAGCTGAACGACGCACAATTGAACCGGGTACTGCCCGGAAACCTGCGGCCCGAAATTCTGCTGCACCCCAGCCTTCAAATTTACTGGGAACCTTGTCCCACCAGTTGGTATTTTCGCCAGCACCGCCTGCTATCAAAGCCATGTCATTCAGCCGGAAAGAAAGTAATACGGCCTTCTTCAGCCATTGGTGCACCCGCCAACCACCGGCGGCTTTGCTGGCAACCCGAAGGGTGCCGCTGTCTAACAAACCCAGGGCGGTATCCACGGCTTCGCGAACCGGTCCCTTGGTGTCGCTGCTTATGGATTCGCGCGCATCAAATGCTTCGGTTATTGTCGCTTCTAGCTGGGAATAGTCCATTACAGAACCCTTTATAAAGCGCTCGATAAGACGAGCGTGGCATGGTGGTCGAAAAGTTGGCAAACAATAGCGGTCCAGCCTTTGAAGTCAATGCGCCGACGTGTGAAAACCTATGATTTTTGGCGCGAGATGTGGCTATCAAGCCATCTGTGCAGGCTTTCGGTTTCGGCGTGCACTTTACTGGCGTCGTAGTCGGCCTCGCCCCATATGCTGCCGGTATTGATCCAAACGGTTGCCATACCCAGTGCGTGGGCCGGAATCAGGTTTCGAACCATGTCTTCAAACATGATGGCACACGTTGGGTCCACGCGGTATTTTTCCAGAAACGTATCATAAACATGCGGCCGAGGTTTTGGGGCCAGGCTAGCGGCGTGAATATCGAATATGTCTTCAAAAAGATCGCCGATGCCAAGGCGGTCCAGCACGCGTTCCGCGTAAGGTTGATCTGCGTTGGTGAACACAAGCCGCCGCCCCTTTAGGGACTGCAGCATTTCACGCAGAGCAGGGTCGTTTGCTATCGGTGAAAGGTCGATGTCATGCACGCTGTCCAGATAATGCTGGGGGTTAACATCATGGTTTGCCATCAACCCGCCCAGCGTGGTGCCGTGCTCCAGCAAATAGCTTTTTTGCACCTCGCGAGCCGCGGCAGGATCGAGACCCAGCAAACTTTGAACATATTGGCCAATTTTCACATCAACCTGCGAGAACAAGTCGCTTTCCGCTGGATACAGAGTGTTGTCCAGATCAAATATGAATATGTCGCGGTCTTCGGAAAAGATTGGATGATGAGTGCTCATATTGTCATCGGCTGCGGTTTGGTCGGCCATGTGGTGTCCCGTGTAAGCTTTGAATGATCTGCAAATGTTAAAACAACTTTAACTGTGTGGTCTTACCGTATGCACAAGATAGTTTCCAGTTGTGTGATCAAAGTGAATGCTGAAGTTCAGAAAAAATGATTCAAAAAGTGCGACGAGGCTGGCGGAAACCACTGTCTGTGCTGTTTCTATAGGCCTGAGTGGCAGCGTCGTTGACAATAGCAGCAACGCTTTTCCGCTGTTGAGGGCATGGAAAGCACAAGCCTCTGAGATAGTATCCCTTTTTGAAGAGGTAAAAGCGAACCGATCGGTAGCGGAAGAGCGGATGACCCTGCCTGACGGCACCCGTTACTCATTGACGGGGATTTATTTTGCCGACCGTGTGATGATTACCGCGCGCGATACAACGGTGTCTGATCGGATGACCGAAGCGCTTTTGGAAAGTCGCGGCATGTTCAAGAGCCTGCTCGACCGGGCAGTTGACTTCTGCTTTGAGGTGGATAGTGACGGGGTTTTCCGTTTTGTATCGCCGGACGAAGCATTCGGCCAAAAACTGGCGGACTGGATTGGCCGGTCGGCCGATGAAATTTTCTGGTCGAACGGCAAAGTGCCATCGCGCAATCCGTTTGCATCGAAAAAAGTTCATACTTTTGATGCGGTGCAGATCGATTTTGGCGTGGGTACGAAATATTGGGTCAGCTTTACTGTTGAACCCGTCCAGGTGGGCGACAATAAAAGGGCCGGTGTTCGCGGCGTGTGCCGGGATGTCTCATCTCAAGTGGCGTCTGACCGTCAGACACGGTTGGATAACCTGAGACTGAGCGTGCAGCAGCGGATTGTCAGTTTGATCAATACCACTGATACGTCTGAAATGCTGTTGGACAGCGCCTCGAATGAATTGATGGATGTGCTGAGGGCTGATCTTGTGTGGTCTGTTGTCAAATTCCCGGAAGGTCTTACACCGGCTGCTATTTGCGGCGAATCTCCGGTGGTACCAAACATTGAAGAGATCTGGCAAAAACTGGCGCTGGCAGCTGATCCGATCATTCAGGTCCAGGACGGCGACAACAATCATCTTGCTGTGCGTTTGGAAGAAGGCGGTAGCGGGATCGGTATGTTTGTAATTTGCCGCAACACAACAACTTACCCTTGGGCCGAGCACGAAAAGTCATTGCTGGCGGATATTACTGGCTCGCTCGCGGCGGCCTTTGGCAAAGCGCAACTTATCAATAAATTGCAGCGATTGTCCTCGCTCGATGAGTTGACGGGCATTTTGAACCGACGCGCTTTTGTCGATTCGGTAGAGCGTCGCTTACGCCATCAATGCCGGTCGGGCCAGTCCGGTTGCCTTTTGTTTGTCGATTTGGATCATTTCAAAGAAGTCAACGACACGCTTGGACACAAGGCCGGCGATACCGCGATTAAGATGGTGGCGGACAGGATGCAAGCTCTGGTGAGGTCATGCGATTTGGTGGGCCGATACGGCGGAGACGAGTTTGTTTTGTGGCTGGAAGATATTTCGCCAGACGATGCAGCGTTGAAAGCAAGGTCGTTGATTGATGGTATGCCGGAAGTCAGAGAAACGATCGGTGCGGATCAGTTGAAACTATCCGCTTCTGTTGGGGTTTGTGCGTCCACGCCCGGATTGGATCTGAAGTTCGCGGGCATGGCTGAACGGGCCGACGCGGCTCTTTACGAAGTTAAAAATGCGGGACGGAGCAATGTGGCAATCGCACCTGCAGCCGAGGGGCCAAAACAAGTGATGGCAGGAGGACTGGCCTGATGCTGCAGAAGATTAAATCCATTTTTGGCGGCGAAAAAGCTTTGTCTGCAACCCTGTCGCTGGAAGAAGAGCAGTCAATTCTGAAGGCTGGATCAGAAGATCAGAAAAAACAATTGGCCGCCAGGCCGGATGCGCGTCCGGAAGTTTTGTATTTTCTAGCGGAAGACCAGTCGCCGTCCGTTCGTATGTTAATTGCTGGCAACGCCTCGACGCCAATCCAAGCCGATGAAATTCTCAAAAACGATTCGGACGAAAATGTGCGGGCAGAACTAGCCCGTAAAATTGGCAGGCTTGTCCCCGGCATGAAGTCCGAGGATCAGAAAATTATCCGCGATAAATCGATCAAGGTTCTTGAGACGCTGGCACAGGACCAATTACCTAAAGTACGGGCCATGGTCGCGGAAGAAATCAAAGGCAGCGCAGATGTACCAAAGGCACTGGTTGACCGGCTTGCTCGCGACATTGAGGACATTGTTTGCGGTCCTATTTTGGAGTACTCACCGCTGCTGAATGACGATGACCTACGCGAAATCATCGCTGCGGGTGTCAGCTCGGGCGCGCTGGAAGCCATTGCCAGCCGTGAGGCGGTATCTGAACAGGTGTCGTCCGATATCGCGGGAACGCTGGATGTTCCGGCGGTAGCGGCACTTCTAACTAACAAAAATGCGCAGATACGCGAAGATACGCTTGACCAGATAATTTCACAGGCTTCAAGCGTTGAAGATTTGCACAAACCTTTGTCGCTGAGGCCGCAATTATCTATCAGGGCTATGAGGCGCATTGCTGGATTTGTTGCATCTGCTTTGGTGCACGCGATGACGGAGCAAAGCGAGCTGTCCGAGGAACAGGCAGACGAATTGCTGGACAAGGTTCGTGAACGGTTGGCTGACGAAAAGGTCGGAGATGATGAGCAGGCCAAACTTGCGGCGAAAGCGCAGGATTATTTCGAACGCGGTATGCTGGATGATAAATTTGTTCTTGAGCAAATTGAAGGTAACAGGCGTGAACTGTTAATGCAGTGCTTGGCCGTGATGGCCGATTTGCCACCAGAGACAGTGCGGCAGGTTATTGTGTCGAAAAGTGGCCGTGTTGTTACGGCCTTATGCTGGAAGGCCGGACTGACAATGCGAACGGCTTATGATGTACAAACAGCTTTCGCGCTGGTGCCAACAGCGCAGTTATTGTCAGCCAAAGACGGCAATAAATACCCGATAAACGATAATGAGCTGGAATGGCATTTGAGCTATTTCACCGATCAGGACTAGCGGTTCTCGGTCAGCCTTTAGTGGCGAAGTCAGGCTGGTGCCGGGCCTCTGATCAGCGTGCCTGCACCGCTCTCCGTGAAGATTTCCAGTAAAATGGCGTGAGTAACTCGCCCATCCAGAATAACTGCGCCGCGTACGCCTTGTTCAACCGCATGCAAGCAGGTGTCGACCTTCGGAATCATGCCGCCAGTGATGGTGCCGTCTGCCTTGAGGTCAGCAATATCATCGCCGGTTAGTTCGGTCAGCATGTCGCCGTCTTTGTTTAAAACCCCAGGTACGTCGGTCAAAAGAACAAAACGCCGCGCACCCAGTGCCCCGGCAATGGCCCCGGCCATAGTGTCAGCGTTGATATTATATGTGTTGCCATCTTCGCCCATCGCGATCGGTGATATCACTGGTATAATACCGTTGGCGATACTTTGGGTCAGGATGGTTGGATCAACAATTGCCGGTTCGCCGACAAACCCCAAATCAATCGCTTTTTCGATGTTGGAGTCTGGATCAGGCTTGTTGCGCTCGACCTTTTTTGCAGTGACCAGCGAGCTGTCTTTGCCAGACAGCCCAATAGCGCGCGCACCAACAGCGTTCAAGTCAGCGACGATTGATTTGCAAATGGATCCGCACAAGACCATTTCCGCCACTTCTACGGTTGCCTTGTTGGTTACCCGCAGGCCGTCAATAAATTCGCTTTCAATTGATAGTCTGCCAAGCATTTCACCGATTTGCGGGCCGCCACCATGAACAATAACCGGGTTAATACCCACCTGACGAAGGAGAGTGATATCAGCTGCGAACTGGCGCGCGAGTTGGGAATCTCCCATAGCGTGACCGCCGTATTTTATGACGAAGGTTTCGCCGCTGTATTTGCGCATGTAAGGCAGCGCCTCCACCAGGATGGCGGCTTTCTTTTGCAGCTTCTTTTTATCTTGTTCCACGACGAGCATGTTCCGGCACTATTATCTGGGGTTAAGTTTATTGAGTGACTATAGCCGATTAGTCAAATCGGTAGCCACCAAAATTGGTGGGTCGCTCATCATATAGCATAACGCCCAGTGCAAGAAACAACTGTCCCAGAAAATAGGGGATCCACACGCTTAGGGAACCACCCAAATTGACATTGAGAAATGTCTGGGCACCGAGAATAGAATCAGAAATCAGAAATAATATCGCCCCTGTTCCCACCAATTTGGATGGAAACCGACTAAGCAGGGCGCTGACGGTCATTAGCGTTAGTACCGCACTGTAGGCGATAACCGGGATGAGCATGGACCCCAGATTGCCACTATAGAGTAGAAATACCCCGATGCCTGCCGCCGCGATAATCAGTGCGCTGATCTGCATCCGGATGTTGGACACATCTTCAAACGGCAAGCGGTTCTTCAAAAACAGACCAACATAAAATACGTGGGCAATAAAAAAGGCCAGCAGGCCGCGCAGGAAACTGTTTTCGGCGGGAATTGCCAACAAAACATCACCTAGCACCGACGCTGTCAGCGCCAGCAACAGCAGTAAATGATTGGTTGTCTGAGAGGTGACTAAAACAAATAATATCAGAAAACTAACCGCGCTGGCTTTTGCCAGCACCTGCCATAATAGGCCGTCAGGGTACCAGCCGCCTCCATACAAGACCGCGCCGGCAAATGACAAAAAAACCATTAACTGCCCAATGGCTTCGACGATCGGTTGTTTGCGGCGATGGAAAATACGAGCCAAGTCTGTTCCCCTTTCGATGCAGTATAATCCCGGTTGGCCAGATGCCTCAAGTCTTTGATTCAAATGTATCTATCTTGTAGCTTAGCGAGGCTATGCCGCTATTGTCAGACGGGTCTACAGACTGTGCTGCAACCGCTTAATAACTGGGATAAATATCAGGTTCGCTGCGCCGGTAATCAGCAGCACCTGCGGCGAACTGATACCTGCACCAATCAGGCCTGCCGCCACAAGTGAGCCAACCGCCATAAACCCACTGTTAACAATATTGGTTGCCGCCATGGTGCGTGAGCGCATTTGCCGGTCGGTTCTGTCTTGCAAAATGGCATAAAGCGGCACAATCACTATGCCCGCACCCACGGCGATACAAATCATCAAAAGAGTGATCATGATATTCGTCGGCGACTGCAGGAACGCTTCGAACCCAACAACTGCGCCAGGGCCAGTAGCGGGCAACATGGCAACCATCGCGATTGAAGCAATGGTCAGCGCTGTGAGCGCTGGTGTTGCAAGTCTGGCGGTTATCACGCCTTTCAGCAGGCGGCTGCAGATCAGCGAGCCTGCACCTATGCCCAACGAAAAGCATGCCATAAACAGGGTGACTATTTGCTCGTCGCCGCCAAGGCGGTTTTTAACGATATCAGGGATTTGCGCGATAAAAATTGTGCCCAGCAACCATATCCAACTGATGCCGATGATCGCTCTACGGCTGATGTCGTTGGACCAGCTGGATTTTAGTAACTGGCCAGTGGAGGCGAATATATTCAGGTTAATTTTGAGATCGGGTGCGGCTTGGCCGGTCTTGGGCACCATGCGTCCGGTCAGCGTACCGATAACCGCGATCCCGATCATGAACAGTGATACCTGGGTCAGCCCATCTTTGCTGAGCACCAGCATGCCGCCGATGACCAAACCCAAAAGTATGGCAACAAAGGTTGCGGCCTCAACCAATGCGTTGGCAGACAGCAGTTCCGTGCGTTTCATCAGGTCTGGCAAAATGCCGTATTTTATCGGGCCAAAGAAGGTGGATTGCAGCCCAAGCCCCGCCAGAACGATAATCATCAGGGTTAGGCTTTCGGCGTAAAAAGCGAAAGCTCCAATGATCATCAGGATGATTTCCCACAGCTTTATCCAGACAATCTGGTTGGATTTTTCAAATTTGTCGGCCAGTTGGCCTGCTAATGCCGAGAATAGAAAAAACGGCAAAATGAACAGCCCAACCGCTAGATTTGTGAGGATAGGCGGTGCCACTGATACTTCAGCAGCAAAACGAAAAGTGATCAAAATGATAACAGCCTGTCGGAACAGATTGTCGTTAAATGCGCCTAAAAACTGAGTTAGAAAGAGTGGTAAGAACCGCCGGGTTAACAGGAAATGTTTGCCTTTTTCTCCCATGCCGTCTTCCATGCCGTTTATTCCGCTGGTGCGTGGTTGTGGGCCAATTCGTGGCGCGCCTGGCGAATGATTGTGAACGCGCCTGACAAGAATAATGAGGCCATAAAACCGGCCACGATCAGGTCTGGCCATCCGGTACCAGATAGCCATACGCCTGATGCGGCGACCATTACCATAATGTTACCGATGGCGTCGTTACGGCTGCACAGCCATACTGAGCGCACGTTGGCGTCGCCGTCTTTGAAGCGCATTAGAAGAAGCACACTGATAACATTTGCTGCCAGCGCTGCGAACCCAACCGACCCCATAATCATGGCGGTCGGTGTTTGCATATAAAACACCGAATAAAGGGTGGAACCCAAAACCCATATGCCCATGGCGGCAAGGCTGATGCCCTTTAATAGTGCCACTTTGGCGCGCAGGGTTGCGGTTTTGCCGATGACAGCTAATGAAATAGCGTAGGTTAGTGTGTCGCCCAGAAAATCCAGCGCGTCGGCTTTCAATGCTTGTGACTGGCCAACAAAACCCATTGGCATTTCAACCAGGAACATAATGGCGTTAATGGCGATGACAATCAGCAACACGCGTTTGTATACCGGATCAACTCCGTCAAACTTTACGTCGTTGCAGCAATGTGCACCCATTGACTATCCCTTGATTGCGCCTAGCCTGTTCCAGCAGCCAACTTGGCCATTTGAAATTCAGACTATAGTCTTGTTTGGCCCATTTGTCGCGCTTGGCGCAACCTCAAAATGAACTATGTCGTTGCAATTTAATGTATATAACAATCATTATGTCAGCCAAATTTGCAAATTCTGTCTCGCAAAGAGCCCTGATAGGGCAAAGAGCGACAGTAGAAAAGACCTCGATTTTATGACGAAAACTCTAACGCTTGTAGCTTTTGTACTGACCCTTATGGGGACGGGTGTCGCGGCGTTGGTCACTGGGCAACCAGCGGTGCCTGGCGACGATGCAGCTGCTGATGGTCAGGTACCCCAAGCGACGGCCGTAACATCTCTTACTGTGTCGGAGATGCAAGCTGGACTTCACCGATTGAAATTTAATGCAGGTAGCACCAACACTGGCGAGGCTATATGGGTACCTCTTTTGGTGGCGAAGGGCGCGACGGCGGGACCAAAGCTTTTGCTAACGTCGGCGGTTCACGGCGACGAATTGAACGGTATTTCGGTTATTCATGG
>JAALKD010000050.1 GCA_011088215.1 Sphingomonadales bacterium
CGCCCGCCAAGCGTGGCACCGTACGTTTTTTGGTCGAAATCACCAATCGCTAAGTCTGCGCCCTGACTGGTGTTGCCGGTCAGGCTATCGTCAGTATAGAAACCGTACGCGCTGCCATGAAACTCGTTGGTGCCTGACTTGGTAACAATGTTGATGTTACCGCCTAGGAAATTACCGTAGGTCACGTCGAAGGGCGCCACATTCACGTTAATTGCGCCGATTGCGTCGATTGAAATTGGCGCTCGCTGCGTTGCAGATGCGTTAAGTGACAGGCCAAAGTTGTCATTTTGGGCAACACCGTCAATTGTCACGCTATTGAAGCGGAAGTTTTGACCCGCAATGGATACGGCCGGGCCGCGCGGTACGCTGTTGTCGACCAGAATTTTCGAATCTGTCGCCAGAGTGCTGACAAAATCGCGCGAGACCGAAGGGGTCGCGTCGATTGCGTCGCGCCCGAAGTCCCGTCCGGGGCCAGTGCGCAAGCCTGAAAAGGTGCGTTGACCTGTTACAACGATTTCTTCCAAGGTGTCAGCGGAGGCGCTGCTGGCGCGCGCTACAAGAAAGACGACCTCTGTCTCACCCAGTTCAAGGAAAAGATCGCTGACATTGCTGACAGTGTTGGTTACTGCCCGACTATCATCGGTTAACCTAACAACATAGGGGCCGCCCACCGGCAAACCCTTGGCGCTGACCAAGCCACCGACGCTAGCAACGCAATTCGTCTAACTGTTTTCATGTCATTCCCTTGAGCTTTTTTTTGTTAAGTTTTTCAGGTTTTATTGGTTTCACCCGATAAACTTTAGTTATTAGCGTGTGTTTAGATTTTCACTCGGAACAGGCGTCTAGGCGAGGCAGAGTAGGGCCTAGTAAAGATTGAGAGTCCATTCTGGTGCTTGTGGCAGTGGGTTGCCGTCTACTAATGCCCTCCCATCAGCATTTAACGGGTCAAGCACTGTACATTGTGCACAAACACCAACCGCCAGATCGCGATCTTTAATCTCGGTGTTGTTGTAAGCAAACCCGGCAGTCAGCATCAGATTTTCGTTAGCGAGATATTCGATGTCAGTTTCGAAACCGTAACCAACTGCGTTTTCTGAGTTGATCAGCTCGATGAAGTTTCCACCACCGCCAACTGCTGAGATCTGAAGGTCATCAACATCCCAATAGAATACCGATGCGTTCCAGCGTAGCCGATTGTCAAGTAGCTGAGCCTTGAAACCAACTTCATACGAAATGATGGTTTCCTCAGTTGCAACAGACGGCGATCCAAAAAATGCGATATCGCGGCCCTGAATGGTTGGCGCACGGAAACCGCTGGCAACGCGGGCATATACCGAGACATCTTCGGTTGCCGCATGATTGAGTGCAACATCCCAACTTAACCGGTCAGCTTCAACGTCGCGTTCGAATACCTGGCCCGTTCCGCCAGATACGGCACGCATGTCGCGCTGGTCATCGGTGTAACGGCCGCCGATGGTTAGCGTAGTTTCTTCGCTTAGGTCGTAAGCAACCTGACCAAACACGGCCCATGCTTCATTATTATGTGTCGCGAAAGTAGCCGGAATAAAGCCAGGGTCGGTTCCAAGTATGTTGGTGCTATCGAAATAATAGAAACCCGCCTGCCAGAAAATTTCATCTGTCGCCTGCTGCGAGAAACGAAGTTCCTGAGTGAATTGTTCGGCTTTGTCTGTGATGCCAGCTGTCGTTGACTGGAAAGGGATAAATCCAGGTCCAGTTGGGTTGCCGCCGTCAATGTCGCCGAGACTGCTGCCGTCAGCGTCCTCGAAGGCAGTAACCGATGTAAGCGTGATGTCGTTGCCGAAGGTATAGTTCATCCGCAGCGAAGCGCCGTATTGCTCATAAGCTTGTGGATTGTTGTGGGTATCGCCGAAGAAAACAGTATCGCGAACGAAATTATCGTTCAATTCGTTGCTGCCTTGGGTCAGCACATTGGCGCGGAATAGCGCCGAAGTACCTGAATTGTCGCGGTAATGAAAGTTTGCCAGTGCATCAAAGTTGTCTGTCTCATACAGAACCTGTGCACGAGCGGCTTTTTCAGTGTATCCACCAAGCGCGTCTTCAGTGCCGAGGAAAGCATTATCGATATAATCGTTGCGATCCTGGAATAGGGCGGACAGGCGGAATGACACAGTATCAGATACACCTTGGCCAAAAGCTGCCTCAACATTTTTCTGACCCAGTGAACCATAACTGGCTGTGAGATACCCATTTGGCTCTTGTGAAGGCTTTTTGGTGTCGAATTTGATGATGCCAGCTGGTGTATTGCGGCCGAACAGCGTGCCTTGTGGGCCGCGTATTACTTCAACGCGGTCAAGGTCGAACAGCGGGAAGCTTTTCAACACCACATTTTCCATAACAACATCGTCCATAATGATGGACACAGGCTGCGATGCAATCAAATCAAAATCGGTGTTGCCCAATCCGCGAAGATAAAAACGTGGTGCAACGCGGCCGTTTGACGATTCGGCGTTCAATCCGGGAATGCGGGCGGATAGCAGGCGAATGTCAGAACCGCCGGTAGCGAAATCATTAATTCTTTCGCCTTGCAAGGAAGAAACAGAAATAGGAACGTCGCGCAGTCTTTGCTCGCGCCGCTGTGCTGTTACAATAATTTCTTCAAGGGCAAACTCGGTGTCTGCATCTTGTGCGTTTGCGCCAGCTGATATCGCCAGCAATGAACAACCGGCAACGAATTTTGCGCCGTGTGATAATAGATTTTTTGTCATGGGTAGTTCCTCGTGAAGGGGTTCTCTATGCGCTCGGGGAAACAAAGAAATGTTATTCGGCGCCAACTCTCATTTTTAATCACTGTCATTTACTTCAGCAGAGGGATGAAAAGCGATAGGAAATGGAGTATTTGAAGGATGTTAGCCCCCACATCGTGGCAGGGTGTTGCAGAAGCGCAACCAGATGGTCTAGGTATTCTTTAGTTCGTTTAAACCAAGGTGTGAATGTGAAGTTTCCTACCAAGCTGACCAAAGGCCGTTTGATCAAGCGCTATAAGCGTTTTCTGGCAGACGTGGAATTGGAGAATGGCTCAATTGTTGTGGCTCACTGCGCCAACAGTGGATCAATGCTGGGATGCATGGACGCTGGTAGCACAGTATATCTTTCGCCGAACCAGAACCCGAAAGCCAAATTGGATTGGCGCTGGGAAATGGTTGAAATCGGCGACGGCCTTGTTGGAATTAACACCTCGCACCCCAACAGGTTGGTTGAATCCGCAATTAAAGACGGAACAATCACCCAATTGCAGGGTTACGGCTCAATGCGGCGTGAAGTTAAATACGGGCAAAACAGCCGTATCGATATTTTGCTTGAGGACCCCGTGCTTTCTAGCGTACCGGGACTTTGTTATGTGGAAGTTAAGAATGTTACGTTGAAAATAGGGGATGAAGCCCGGTTTCCGGATTCGGTCACAGCGCGCGGTGCAAAGCACTTACGGGAATTGACCCAAATGGTCGCTGACGGCCACCGCGCTGTTATGGTTTATCTTGTTCAAAGATCAGATTGTACTCGTTTTCGCCCTGCAGCTGATATTGACCCGACTTATGCTAATGAACTACAAGCCGCCTACAGGGCTGGCGTGGAGGTATTGTGCTATCAATGCACACTGTCGCCTGCCGCCATTGAGGTGACAGGACCAATGGCGTACACTGTTGACTAGAAAATCAGAATTGATGACCGCGAGTTGAATTGATATGAATTACATTGACGGAATGTCCGCCCCGGAACTGCGCACAGGCGCAATTAAGTTATACGGGGCCGAGGCGATGGATGGTATGCGCGCTGCTGGGCGGTTAGCGGCACAGACGTTGGACTGCGTGACCCCACACGTACAGCCGGGGATTACCACGGAAGAACTCAATACAATTTGCCATGACTTTATTGTTGGTAACGGTGCCGTTCCGGCGCCTCTTAACTATAAAGGTTTCCCGAAATCGGTCTGTACATCAATCAATCATGTCATTTGCCACGGAATTCCTGGCCCCAAAAAACTACGTCAGGGCGATGCAGTCAACATTGATGTGACGGTAATACTGGATGGCTGGTTCGGCGATACCAGTCGTATGTTTTATGTTGGCAAGCAAAAGCTGTTACCGCAGCGGCTGTGCAAGGTAACATTTGATGCCATGTGGAAAGGCATCGAAGCAGTCAAGCCTGGCGCACATTTGGGTGATATTGGTGCTGCTATCCAAAAGCATGTTGAAGCGCACCGTTATTCAGTCGTGAGAGACTTTTGCGGCCACGGTATTGGCCGGGTATTTCACGATGAACCAAGCGTAATGCACTTTGGTAAGCATGGCACTGGTCCTGAATTGAAGCCCGGCATGTTTTTTACCATTGAGCCGATGGTAAATGCAGGCAAGCCCGGCGCGAAAGTACTGGGTGATGGTTGGACAGCCGTAACCCGTGACAAATCTCTTTCAATGCAATTCGAGCATACGCTAGCGGTAACTGACGATGGATACGAGGTGTTTACCAAGTCACCCAAAGGATGGGAATTCCCACCCTATGAACAGGTGGACTGAGCGATCACTGATTTGTTCAAAGATCAAAGCACCAATAATCATCCGTCCAAGGACCACCGTCACGGGCATCGCGTGCGACTGCGCGAACGTTTTCTCAAAGGCGGCGCAGATGCGATGGCAGACTATGAGCTGCTTGAACTTATCCTTATGCTTGCGATCCCACGCCGCGACGTCAAGCCGTTGGCAAAATCATTGATTGCAGAATTTGGCAGTTATGCTGGAGTTTTGAGTGCCGAAGCTCAGGTGTTGCTGAAGGCCGATGGGGTAGGCGAAACCGCTGTTGCAGCGATAAAATCAGTTCAGGCGTCTGCGCTTGTACTGGCCCGTTCGCAAGTAAAAGAAAAGCCGGTTTTGTCGAATTGGAATGCTGTGGCGGGTTATCTCCAGAGCTCGATGGCCTCGCTCGTTCGCGAACAGTTCAGGTTGTTGTTTCTGGACAAGCAAAACCGATTGTTGGCTGATGAAATATTAAGTGATGGTACCGTTGACCACACGCCAGTTTATCCGCGTGAAGTTGTCCGTCGTGCGCTGGCCAACAACGCATCGGCGCTTATCCTGGTTCACAATCATCCGTCAGGAGACGTTAGCCCAAGCAAGGCAGATATCGCCATGACCAATGACCTGAAAGATGCCTGTAATAAAATTGGGATACAGATTCACGATCATATTATTGTTGGCAGCACAGGGCAGGCCAGTTTTCGGGATTTGGGCTTGTTGTAACAAGCTGGCCTTGCTATGAAATCGCCAGCTTGGGAGACAGCGTGTGTACTGGCAGCAGATTGGTTCAGCAAAAAAATCGTTACAAAAAATGCCAATTTCCGCGAAAGCAGTGTTGGTGTCTAGAGATGGGCAGGTTTTGCTGATGCGCAAGTCAAGCGGCTTGGTTGACTTGCCAGGCGGCAAGGTCGAAGAGGGGGAAGACCTATACAGTGCGCTGGAGCGTGAAATACTTGAGGAAACAGGTCTTCGGATTAAGAATTACGAGTTCACCGCTTCGTGGATAAAGCATCACGCAGTACTGGGCGATCGGCTGATAATAATTTTTGAAGCGCGCCTGAAGTCAAAGGCCAAAAAAATCGACATCGAAATGTCGAAAGAACATGGTTGGCATGACTTCATATGTCCGACAATCGTTGACGAAATTGGTGACATGCCGCCTGGTTACGGCAATGCCATCAGAATTTGCCACGACCGCTAATGTATGTCAGCGGGCGACGTCGGCGGCGATCGCGTCTAGCCTTGTGTCAATATCGGCCCGGCTGTACCATTTTCCGGCTGCCACAACACCCGTTTGGTCAAATACCGCTTCAATGTTCTCATACGGGTTGTCGTTCAGCAGAATTAGGTCGGCCCGCGACCCAACTGAAATCGTACCAAATTTGTCTTTGTCGGCAAAATAGCGCCCCGGTGCACTGGTGCCGGATTTCAGAATTTGTGCCGCTGTCAGCCCTGCTGCCTGCATTGATTGGATTTCACGCCATATTGAAAAACCTGGCACCGAAAATAGCTGTGGCGCGTCGCTGCCAAGCGCAAGATTGACCTCAGCGTCAGCCAGCACCTTTAGAAGGCGATTACGGTTTTTAACAGCCAAAGCATTTGCGCTAGCGTTGGCATTTGCCGCCCGGCGCTGGTAGCTTGCCAGTGCATCCGATGTTAGATAGCGATTTTCCGGTCGTACACTCAGCGCCGCAACATCACCGCCGCCGATGAGAACATTAAACAGCTCGTGGGTTGGCACTACCCAAGAACCACTGCGTTTGGTTATTTCAATCATTTTTGCAAAATCGTCGTCGGTCATTTCGCGTTTGTCGCCGTCAACCATCTGCAGGTAGCCGTCCATATGGTCGATGGAAATCTGACCTGCTTCCAATGCGCGTTCAATTCCCACATCGGCGGGTACATGACCGCCAAACGGGAAGTTCAATTTGTTGGCTTCGTCAGCGATGGCGTCATACTCCGCGCGGGTTAGCCCGGGATGAATTTTTTGTAGGTCCCAACCTTGTGCTGCGTAACGCCGTATTTTGGCGCGGCCATCTGCTGGTGATGAGACACTGTTGCCGTTCATACTGGGCGCGGCCAGATAAAGGACAGGGCCGTCCATCGTGCCAGCGGAAATTTCTTTGCGCAGCTCAAATTGGACCGGGTCGCCCAGCATGCCGCGTACTGTGGTAACTCCGCCGGCCAAATAGAGGAACAGGATGCGTTCCTGACGCTCTCGCGACCAGCCAGATGATGGTAGGTGACCGTGCATTTCGGCGAGGCCTGGCATCAAAAACTTACCGGTTCCGCCAATGACATTGTCCACGCTTCTTGGTATGGGGGCGTCAGCCGCTGGGCCTGCATAGGTAATTCTATCGTCAACAATTACGACTGTCGCACCAGACAAGGTCTTGTCGTTGTCCATGGTGAGTACAGTGGTGTTGTTAATAACGGTGTTTTCCGCTTGGGCTGTCATTGAACCCAGAGTGAATAAAATCAGTAAAATCCAGCGCATGAAACCCTCCCAAAGTTGTAAGCTATGCAGATGCTCAACGCCGCAGGCGAACTTGTCAAGGGAACTTGCGATTAGTGACGGTATCTGCTAGCAGAACCGCAGTTTCGTTTCATATTCCCAAGTTAGGAAATTACCTGATGATCGCACGTTATTCCCGCAAACAAATGTCTGACATTTGGGAGGCCGAAAACCGGTTCCGCATATGGTTTGAAATCGAGGCACATGCGTGTGACGCGAATGCCAAGCTGGGCCGCATACCAGAGGCCGCGGCCAAGGCTGTGTGGGAGCGGGGAAAGTTTGAAGTTGAGCGCATTGATGAGATCGAACGTGAAGTAAAGCATGATGTGATCGCGTTTTTGACCAACCTTGCCGAACATGTGGGCGACGAAGCACGCTTTGTACACCAGGGCATGACATCGTCGGATGTGCTTGATACATGCTTGTCAGTGCAGTTGATGCAGGCCGCTGATATCATCATTGAAGACCTTGAAAAGTTGCTCGTGGTTCTTAAACGCCGCGCAATTGAGCATAAAGACACTATCTGCATTGGGCGCAGTCATGGTATCCATGCCGAACCGGTCACGTTTGGCCTCAAGATGGCACAGGCCTATGCCGAATTTGACCGATGCCTCAAACGGATGAAAGATGCGAGAGCAGAAGTGGCCACCTGCGCGATTTCAGGTGCGGTTGGCACGTTTGCCAACATTGATCCGTATGTGGAAGAACATGTAGCCGAAAAAATGGGACTTACCGTTGAGCCTGTTTCTACGCAGGTGATCCCGCGTGACCGTCATGCGATGTATTTCTCTGTACTAGGTGTGATTGCTAGCTGTATTGAGCGCCTGTCTGTTGAAGTGCGCCACCTGCAGCGTACTGAAGTTCTTGAGGCGCAGGAATATTTCTCAAAGGGACAGAAGGGTTCCAGTGCGATGCCGCATAAAAAGAACCCAATCCTCACTGAAAACCTGACCGGACAGGCGCGTTATATTCGCGCTATGTGTATTCCTGCGATGGAAAATGTAGCACTTTGGCACGAGCGGGACATCTCTCACTCAAGTGTTGAGCGTTATATCGGACCTGATGCAACTGTTGCGCTGGATTTCAGCCTCGCGCGCCTTACCAACGTAATGGATCAGTTGCTAGTTTACCCTGATAACATGCTGAACAATATGAATAAAATGGGTGGTCTGCCCAATAGCCAGCGCGTGCTCCTTGAGCTTACCCAAGCAGGCGTAAGCCGTGAGGACGCATACCGTTTGGTGCAAGAAAGTTCCATGAAAGTTTGGGACAGTAAAGGTGATCTGCACCTGCTTGATCTGCTGAAAGCTGACCCGGTGGTTACCGATAAAGTTTCAGAAGCCGAATTGGAGGAGTTATTCAACATGGATTACCACACCAAGCATGTGGACACGATCTTTAGCCGGGTTTTCGGCGAATAATTTCGCCAAACCGCACGGAGACGATCTTGAACCATAGCCGGATAAAACAAAAATTAGTTCAACTGCGATTGAGCTGGACGCACCGACGCTGCCGGTAACGCGCGGATTGCACGAACACTGGCTGCGTGCCAAGGGCGATGGTATAGTGCCCCGGCACCGGGACATGCGGCCGGGTCAGCTCAAGGAGCTGACACCATATGTTTATGTTCTAAATATTCTGGATGATGGCGCAGATTTCAGCGTGCGCTTCATGGGCTCTGCTATCGTTCAGTCGATTGGCGCCGATTATACCAACGCGAAAATAAGCGACTCTGCCGATCACCCGTCCGCCTGGCGCGCTGACGTGTACCGTGAAGTGATGGCCCGAAAAGGACCGATGATAACCGCAGTTGATTTAGGCGATTTCGAGCGGGAATTCACCAAGACGGAATGTATTCTATTGCCGCTTGCCAACGAAGCAGGACAGCTTGCGATGATCATCTGTGCGGCAGCGCAATATTAAGCAGAAGCCGGCAACGCTGAAGCCGAATTGAGCTTCAACAAGCAGGCAAGGATGGAACAGTTATGGTAAGCGCGTCTTTGGTGATTATTGGTGATGAAATCCTGTCTGGCCGCACCCAGGACAAGAACACCGCTTATATTGCCGCCTGGTTGAACGAAGCCGGCATTCAACTGGCAGAGGTGCGCGTGGTTCAGGACATAGAGGCAAACATCGTGGCTGCGGTGAATACGCTGCGCCCGCGCTTTGACTATGTGTTCACTACTGGCGGTATCGGCCCCACACATGATGATATTACTGCCGAAAGTGTTGCCGCCGCCTTCAACCTTCCGCTAACCACTCACCCTGAAGCCCATCGCTTGTTAACCGAATATTACGGTGCGGAAGACTTTACGGAAGCGCGGCAACGCATGTCAAAAACCCCCGAAGGGGCGCAGTTGATCGATAACTCGGTTTCGATTGCGCCGGGCTTTCAGATCGAGAATGTGTTTGTGATGGCTGGTGTTCCCAAGATAATGGAGGCCATGCTTGAAACCCTGCGTCCGCGGTTAAAAACCGGTAAAAAGATATGGTCGCAGGCGCTGACAATTCATGCGCCGGAAAGCAAGATGGCTGGAAAGCTGGGTGAAATCCAGGGCGGTATGGAAGGCGTTTCGCTGGGTAGCTATCCGTTTTTTCGCGACGGCAATATCGGCACCCAGATTGTGGTACGGTCTGCCGACAAGGCCTTGATTGCAGATGCGACGACCCAGTTGGTCGACTACTGCGCCGTACAGCAATACCGCCACGACGGCCTCGCAGAAATTAACTAAAACCCTGCAACTGAAACTTCGTAAACACTGGCAGTTTTTCCTGCTGTGGCAGTTAAATAGACATTCGCTATTTTTTCTTGTGTTTTTTCCGTTGTTTTCACTGCGACGTAGTCTATAAACCCTGAAGTGAATTTGACCTGCCTTCACGCATGCCCGCATGATGGAATTGGTAGACATACAAGACTTAAAATCTTGAGACCTTTATGGTCGTGCCGGTTCGAGTCCGGCTGCGGGTACCACTTTTCCAAAATCGAAAAACAACATCAGCAATCCAGGCTGCCGATCACCAGCATCAACCGCAGCACCTGTTCGCGCGGGATGATGATCTCTTGCTCTGGGTTGAATTGCTGTACAATCAGAGCGTCTTCCTGCCAGCTAATGAACTGTTTTATAAATCCTTTATGCTCGGTTGTCTCAACCAGAACATAACGGTTTTTTGTAAGCGAGTGGGTAGGGTGCACATAAACAAGGTCACCGTTTTTATATTTGGGCAGCATTGAATTGCCGCTTACAAATACGGCAAAGGCGTCGTTTACGCCCTGCAGGTCAGCGGGGCGAAAGGTCCAGTCAATGGGCTGGTCCTCGATGACAAAATTTCCGTCTTGCCCGCCTTCGGCGCGCCCTCGAACCGGCAGGCAGCGGTTGTCGGAGAAAGCCATTTTCTTGACCGTGTGGCTGCCAACTGCCTGGTCGCCGTGCCCACCTGATAAAAACCGATAACTGCGCAGCGCGCCCTGACAGTCAAACACCACTGGGTCTACGAGTGCAATATCTTCGGCGTTTGGGGTTGCTTGAATTGGTTCGTTGTGTGTGTTTTGCATATTATGTTCCCGTTTTGTTCTAATTATACACAAACACATGCCCGTGCAAACTTAAATCTTCACTGTTTTAACCACTTTTTAAGCGCTCGAGACGCTAACTGGATGAAAGTGAAGATTATTTAGCATTGAGCCACAGGATCTATCTGAGGCGAACGCAATTCCGCAGGGAACGAGCATGCCGCTGGGCGATGAAAATTATATGCAGGCCAACGCCGAATTATTGTCGTGGTTGCCGCTGTTTCAGGGCATAGCGTCGTCGTTTCTGGAATTAAGTGGCAGCGATACAGTCGTGAAGTTCATGGGTGACCCTCAGCTGCTTCTCGGTGTGGACAAAAATGATCTGGTCGGGACAGATTTTGCGTCTTTGGTGCATGAACGTGATCAGGCGCTATGGCGGTTGGTCAAGGAACGGCTCAAGAAAACCGATTTTGTTGCCCCGTTTCCCATCAGGATATTGCACCCCAGTGGCAAAGTGGGCGCTGTTGACATTTCTGTGGTGCATTTTGTTTCTGGTGGCGCCAGTTCCTATCAGGTGGCTGTTGCCAAATATCGCGGCCATTTGTCGATTGATAGCGCTAAACGGCCATCCTCCAGCCAATCCCGAGAATTTAAGAAACAGGATTTCGCCACGCTGGCAAGAAAATTGTCACGCTATAAATCTGAGGGAGATGAAGGATCGGCGCACACTCTGTTGCGCCTCGCAGGTGTTAGCGGGGAACACGCTGAACAGGGGGAAGATGGCTCGGGTGCTGAGGGGTTGTGGGCGATATACAAGCTGTTGAACGATGCTGCAACCGAGGCAACCGCCAAACAACAGACTGAGGAAAAACGCGAAGGGTTTCCCGCCCGAAAAACTCCTACCACTGCGGCGGAAGATACAGCTGATGTGAAGTCAGACGGCCACCAAATGAAAGCAGCGGTGCGCAGTGCTTATCATAAAAGCGAGGATACTAATTTTGTAACTGTCGCTGGCGCAGACGGTATCTCAGAATCCGAGGCGGTTAAGGCTGCGGTTTATGCGATGAAGCAAGCCGCAAATTCTGAGCGGGCAGTCACGATGAAGGCGTTGACCGGCGGTTATGAGCGCAGGCTTGAAAAGGTGCGCAACCAGCTGCGGGTGTTTAAGAAGATAGTCGTGCAGGAAAAATTTGACGTGGCCTTGCAGCCGATTGTTAGCCTGAAAGATGGCTCGTTGCATCACTTTGAAGCCTTGGCGCGGTTCGACAGCAGTTTCTATTCCGGCTCACCCTACGAATTCATGTGTTTCGCAGAAGACATCGGCGTCATTCACGAGTTTGACCTGGCCATGACCATGAAAGTGGTGTCGTTGTTGAAACGAGTGCGGCGCATTGGCTTTAAAACCAACATCGCGGTTAACATTTCTGGCCGCTCAATCCAGTCACCTGCATTTTTACGACATTTCTTTCGAATCCTCGAGGACTGCACAGATGTGCGCGAGCAACTGAGTTTTGAACTTACCGAGTCCAGTCAAATCGACGACCTTGAAACCACCAATCGTATCCTGTCGCGCATTCGCGATTTTGGTCACAAGGTGGCACTTGACGATTTCGGGGCAGGGGCGGCGGGCTTGCAATATTTGCGGGTTCTTAAAGTCGATTATGTGAAGATTGACGGCATCTATGTGCGGAAGGCACTTGAAGACAGCGAAAACCGCGCTTTTCTAAAGTCGATCTCTGATCTGTGCAAAGGCCTTGGCATAGAGACCATCGGTGAATGTATCGAGGTTGACATGCAGGAACATTTCCTTGCCTCGATTGGTGTTGGCTACGGGCAGGGCTGGCTGTACGGCAAACCCATGCCGGTTGACGAAGCGCTTACCCAGTTTCATTCCTAGCGCGGCTTTGTCGCGTTGTAGGGCAGACTGCCGCCCCTGCCTTTTCATCATTTATCGACGACACCAATTTACCTTACCGGCCATATGCTTGGCACGCCCTTTGCTTATTTATGGGTGACTGAGAAGCGGCAAAATGCTCATAGGTAGGTGACTGGTTGATGGAAAACCAAGTTAACATATTGATTGATATACTGAAAAAAGACACAGCTTGTGCTCGTAGTCTCTATCGTGGCCGGAAATTAAATGTGACAAAATTACCGACAGTTCAGCCACATCAGGCAATTGCTGCCACGTACCAGCCCTCCAACGGGAGCGTTATGAATGTCGCTTAACAATGTTATTTCTACGTCACTGTCTGGCCTCTTTACCAATCAAGAAGCTATTCGAGTAACGGCGAACAACATTTCGAATGTTAACACCGAGAATTATGCTCGTGTGCGCGTTAACACAGAAGCCGCAGTCGTTCAGGGAACGTCGGCGGGTGTCAATGTGGCGTCGATTGAGCGCGTGGTTGACAAGTTTTTGGAAACAGCACTTCGCACGTCCATCTCTAATACTGAAGAATTTTCTGCCCAACGCGAATTTCATGACAGATTTCAGGGTGTGCTTGGTGATCCGGCATCTGACAGTTCGTTAGCGGCTCGTCTTGATCAGTTTTACTCCTCGATTGCTGACCTGACACTTAACCCAGCTGACGTGCTGAGGCGCCAGCAAACTATCAGCGAAATGCAGAGTTTCCTCGATCAGGTCAAAGAAGTTCAGATTCAAATTCAGAATCTACGGTCTGAGGCAAGCCAGCAGGTTACCGAGACCGTGCAATCAATCAATGAGGAATTGCAGCGGATAGATTCGCTTAACCCTCTGATTGTACGTCAGCAAGCACTTGGCGGTGAGACTGGTGGTTTGGAAGGGCAGCTTGCCCGCTCCTTGGCAAAGCTGAGCGAGCAAATTGACATCAGGGTGAGCCGAGCGGAATCTGGCCAGGTTACGGTAACAACACAGTCTGGTTATCCGCTAGTTGATAGCTCACTGTCGCAGTTGACTTACAACGCACCGGGCATCGTTTCTTCCGGCACCTTTTTTCCTGCGGTCACCATCAACCGGGTGGACAGCGACACGTTATCGCCGACGTCGTCGTCCGTCGACATTACACCGCATTTTCGGTCCGGAAGGCTTGCGGGTCTTACAGAAATGCGCGATCGCCAACTAGTAGACTTGTCTTTGGCTATCGGCGAAATGTCTGCCCAATTGGCAGACGAATTTAACGCCAACCAAAATGGCTTTGTATCTGTTCCTCCGCCGAACAGCATGACCGGCGAACCAACATTTGTAGACGGCGGTCACACAACAGGTTTTACTGGCATGGTTTCCTTTGCGGTGGTGGACGATCAAAATCGCTTGGTCTCAAATACAACCGTTGACTTTGATGGAGCCGCGCCCGCGGATTTTGACGCACTTATCACGCAAGTTAACACGGCACTTGGTGGCAATGGCACTCTCTCTCTGACCGACGGCGTTATGAGCTTCACCGCAACGACCGCAACCGACGGCGTGGTAATTTTCGACGATGCTACAACGCCCAGTGACCGGGCAGGTCGCGGTTTTAGCCACTTCTTCGGTATGAATAACCTGATTACCGCCAACAAACCGGGAATATACGAAACAGGTCTTGCTGGTACCGAAGAGCATTTGCTGACACCTGGCGGCACCATGAGTTTCCAAATCACCAATAGTAGCGGCAGCGAAATTGACACTGTTTCTGTGAATGTAACCGGCACTTCCTTTGATGACATGGTTACAGAACTGAATAATGTTTCGGGATTGGGAGCCTATTTTACCTTTGCTTTAAACGGCAACGGCGAATTGACCTATACAGAGAATGCCGGGTTTAATGACATCTCCTTGAAGGTGCAATCTGACACTACCGAGTCGGGTAATACCGGACTTAGTTTCACGCGTATATTTGGCATCGGCGATACATTCACCGTTGATGCAGCAAAAGAATTGAACGTGCGTGCCGACATTCAAAATGACCCGAATCTGTTGGCCCTTGGTTCTTTTGACGCGACGGTTGCCATCGGCGCGGTGGCATTGACCAGCGGCGATCAACGCGGTGCCTTGGCACTTCAAAACCTGGAAACCAAACTAGTGTCATTTTCGTCAGCGGGTGAACTGAAAGCTGGCAACGTTACGCTGTCGCAGTATGTGGCACGCATACTCGGTAATGCCGGGTTGATGGCGCAGCGCGCGGAGAATTTTGAAGAAGATAACCAGGCCTTACAGCAGGAAGTTTTTCAGCGAAACGCGGATGTTTCTGGCGTTAACATGGATGAAGAGTTGGCAAATTTGGTTATTTTCCAGAACGCGTATAACGCTGCCGCGCGAATTTTATCGAGTGTTCAGGAGCTGTATGACTCGCTCCTGAATGCGATTTAAGGAGTAAGACGATGGTTGGTAGAGTATCCAGTTTTGGGCAGCAACAACTATTGGTCAGAAGCATCATCAACAATCAGTCAAGATTGTTTGAAGACCAGCGGCAAGTCTCCACCGGCAAAAAAGCTGACGACTTCAAAGGACTTGCAGGTGAAACGGGCACAATTCTTGGCGCGCGGTCGTTTCAATCCCGCATCGAAACCTACGGGAATACAATCGCCACCATTCGCGGCAAGCTTGATGCTAACGATGTGCAGATCGGCGGTGTTCTTGATGGGATGGAAGATCTGAAAGAAAATATTCAGACGGTCTTGGCAAATGGTCAGGCCCAGGGCTTTGAGGAATTGCTGGAGCAGACATTCAGGTTCACGGTCAACTCGCTGAATACCAATTTTGACGGCACCTATCTGTTTTCGGGCGCGGAAACTGGCACCCAGCCGGTGAACGTTAGTACGCTGGCGGAACTGTCGGCTGCGCCAACGACCGCAGATGTGTTTGATAACGCAGCGATTGCATTCGAAGCGCGGATTGCGGACGGTGTTAATCTGGAATTTGGTATGTTGGCCAGCGACCTCGCTACTGGTATTTTTGACGAACTAAAAGCCCTATATGATCAGCACCAAATTACACCTTTTGTTGATGAGCTGGATCAAACCCAGTTTGATTTCCTGCAAGCGCGACTGCAGTCATTGTCGCCAGCAATCGATGACTTGCGGCGTGAGCATGTTTCGAATGGCCTTGCCTTCGAGCGACTTGAAGTCATTAACGAACAACATAAAGATTCTGTTTTATTCCTTGAAACCTTTATCGCAGACCTTGAAGACGTAAACATCGCTGAAGCCGTGACCAATTTAAATAACGATCAGGTTGCGCTTGAGGCTTCCTACCAGGCCATCAGTTCGTTAAATCAATTGTCGTTGCTAAGGTTCCTGTAGGCACGGTTTGAAGTAACCTGCAGGTCTTTTTTGCCCTCACCATCCAGAAGAATTGCGATTGCTTTTACAGGTACCGGCGCTAGAGTGCCGTGACGGTGCCGGGTGCAGCTGGCGCGCATTTTCAGGAAGAAGGCCTCTGACAGGGCCGTGGGTTATAGGTTTTAAATGACCATATCGGTAGACCAGTTCAAGCAAGGTATGCGCAAGTTAGGCGGCGCGGTTAATATTGTGACGTCCAGTCATGGCGGCGTTCGTGCGGGCCTGACTGCAACCGCAGTTACTTCGCTGTCGGCCGACCCACCGCGGTTGCTTGCTTGTGTCAATCGACAAGGGGCTACTTACGACATTATTTCGCGCGGGCGCACTCTTGCGGTGAATGTTCTCGGTGTGCAGCATAAAGAGTTGGCGATGCAGTTCGCGGGCATGAATGGCATGGCGGAAACCGAGCGGTTTGATGATGGACAGTGGACATCGAGCGGCGAGGGTGCCCCAATTCTCTCCAGTGCGCTGGTCAGTTTTGACTGTGAAGTCGACAGCATTATGGATGTGGGCAGCCACGGCATTGTTATTGGCAATATCAGGTCTGTGATCGTGCCAGAGGGCGATAGTTATTCGCCGCTTTGTTACGCGGATGGTACCTGGGCTAAGCTTGAGATTATCGAATGATTTTATCGGTTTGCATCGGTTTTGCCAAGTTGTCGCTATGATAGGGCTATTTTCCAAAAATAAAATCAATCTTCGAATCGCTATATATAGACTCGGCGAATCATATTGATTCGATATGTGGTGTTTCGAGCCATTATAACACAACCTAAAGGGAATCTAACTACTACCTTAAAAGCTAAGGTGTTGATTCCTTGCCATGAATCTGTATTCTTAAGGTTGCGTACTCAGGGGTAATGGTAATCTCATCAAAGAATGGCTGCTTGGCCACTTCGATTTGGTTGCCAGTAGGAGGCAGTTGGTGATCAGTAAAGAGCTTCAGGATTTGTTGCTTTTGGCTAAGGATAAATCGGGGCAGTCGCGTGCGCGGTTAGTCGAGAATATCACTGACCTTTTCCTCTCTGATGATGGGCGACTTAGCGAGCACGAGCGTGCATTGATGTCGGACATTTTAGGTAAACTTGTGTCGCAGGTTGAAGCCGATATCAAAAAAGAACTTTCCAAAGTTTTAGCGGACAGTGATCTGGATTTACCAGATGTAGTAAATCAGCTTGCCAATGACGAAGCGGAAATTGCTCGTCCGTTATTAGAAAAAAGTTCTCTGCTAAAAGATCCAGAGCTTATTGAAATTATTCGCATGCGTACCGACGAGCACCGCATGGCGATTGCCATGCGTGACGAGCTGTCAGAGAATATAAGCAATGCATTGGTTGAATTCGGCAACGAAGATGTAATTGAAACCTTGCTGAACAATCATGATGCGACATTGAGCAAACGGGCGATGGAATATCTGGTTGCTGAATCCCGGCGTGTTGATCGTTTTCAGGAACCCTTGTTAAGGCGCGCGGATTTGCCGGGGGACTTGGCATACAGGATGTATTGGTGGGTTTCGGCTGCGCTGCGCAAACGCATCTTAAGTGATTTCGATTTGGATCCTGTGGTGTTCGAGCGTGCTGTGCGCCGGGCAGCCAACGTAGCAATGGTTGATCAGGAATCCGAGCAAAGCACATATATTAAGGCACAACAACTTGTTCGCCGTATGGCCGAAAGCGGTGAGCTGTCTATCCAGTTCTTGCTGAATGCGCTGCGCCAGCAGCGCGTTGCGGTGTTTGTTGCAGGCATGGGTGAACTGGGGTGCGTTAATTTCCAAACATCATGGCGGATTTTCTCCGACACTGGAGGCGAGAGCTTTGCAATTTTGGCAAAGGCAGTTGGCATAGAACGAAGCCAGTTCGCCAGTATTTATTTGTTGGTGGTTCAGGCCCGCGATGGCGGTGCACCGAAATCGCCAGGCGTTGTTAAAGAAATTCTAGCTCTGTTTGATGCGACATCTGAGGAAAATGCCCGTGGTGCATTGCAAGTGTGGCAGCGCGACAGTGCGTACCAAGAAGCGATAGAAGAGCTTGATAAAGTTGTTTAGTGGGGCAGTTTGCGTGGCAGGCAGCGAAATTGGAGCGCGACATGGCGAAACGACCGGTTGAAGACAGAAAAGTTGTCGACCTTTATAACAGACGGCGCGATCAACGCGGCTCACCAAAGGATGCGTTCGGCGCAACTATTGAGCGTGGCGTAGATCATGATGTCGCGGCAAACGAGCAAATATTGGGATTGTTGTCCAATATCCTGGTTGATGAGGCATTGCCATTTTATGTTGCGGCTCTCGATGGCACCGTTATGCATACCAATGCTCACTATAATAAAATTGACCGGTCGCTTGGCGAAATGACCTTGGCGCCCGGTGCAGCGGATTGCGTGGGCCAGTTCCGGGTCCCGTCGCTGAAACCTGTGATTGATGATGTATTAGCCAGCAATACGACTGTGCGCGCAGAAGAGATTGTTTCGATCAATGATCGAGAGCGGGTCTTTTTGGGGCGCCATATACCCATTCGCAATGAGCGTCGTGAAATTATAGCGGTCGCTGGTACTTACGAAGATGTCACCATGCAAATCAGGGGCATCGAGGAAGCTAACAAAACCCAGGCCCAGTTTCAGGATTTTGCGCGCGCCAGCTCTGATTGGTTTTTCGAATGTGATTCAGACTTGAGAGTGTGTTCGCTGTCTGACCGTTTTACCGCCATAGTGGGCCAGCCCGCATCCTTATTTATTGGGTCGCGGTTTGAGCAATTTGGCAGGTTTGAAAAAAACCTGGAGGACCGTTTTGATGGCCCGCGCGCGCTAACATCCAGAAAACCCTTTAGAGAACAACTATTTGTGGTATCTGAACCCAATGGTTCTGAATTGAAATTCCACCTGTCTGGCGTGCCTGTTTTTGATCGAAAGTCTGGCAATTTTGAAGGTTTTCGCGGTGTGGGTATGGATGTCACCAGCTTATATGCTCAGGCGGATGAACGTCAGGCTTCCAAGGATAATTTGGAAAACCTCTTTGCTGAACTTACTCGCAATAACATTGCGTTGGATGTTGCCACAGAGCAGGCCAAAAGTGCTTTGCGTGCCAAGAATGAGTTTCTTGCAGCCATGAGCCATGAGTTGCGCACGCCGCTTAACGCCATTATCGGGTTTGCCGAGGCATTCCAGCATGAAACGTTTGGTAAACTCGGTGATACATACATCGAATATTCCAAGGACATTCGCACTTCAGGCGAACATTTGCTTGGTTTGATTAACGATATTCTGGATGTTGCGGTTATCGAAGGGGGTGGTTTGTCGCTTCAGTTAGATCAGGTTGGTGTCGAGGACTTGGTAGCCAAAGCGGTTAACATGAATATTGATGCTGCCAAATGCAAAGGCCTTAAGACATCTGCGCTGGAGATATCTACCAATCTATGTGTCTTGGCCGATGATCGGCGGGCCACGCAAATATTGGTCAACCTGTTATCAAATGCAGTCAAATTTACGCCCGATGGCGGTGAAATTGGTATTGAGATGATAAAGCTTGGCAATAAGCTTTCATTGACTGTCTGGGACACTGGGGTCGGAATATCGAAAGAACAACAAGCCCAGGTTTTTGAGAAGTTTCACCAGGTTACTGACCATATTTATTCCCGTCGCCAGGAAGGTACCGGACTTGGCTTGCATATTTCACGGGAACTGGCGCGCCGGATGGACGGCGATCTTTCCGTGGACAGCGTGTTGGAAAAGGGCAGCCGGTTTACCGTAACGCTACCAATAGCGACACGTGCCAACGTGGATGGCAGTTTTATATAGAATAAAATCCCGATAAGGGACGGGTGATGGGCCTCTGCCAGCAATGGCGGGGGCTCATTAATTTGGAGCAAGGACTAATGGACGAATTGTTCGTTGAATATCCGTTCGGCAAGCGAATGCTCTGCGTCAAACATAATCTGCAGATTGCGGTCCCGCGCTTCTTCGATCAACACATGGCGTACATCGCGCACCTCATGCATGTCAGCAACGGCAGAAACTGGTCGTTTTTGAGGTTGGTTGACCGTAACTTCAACCGAGACACTATGGGGCAAAAGTGCGCCGCGCCATCTGCGAGGCCGGAAAGCTGATAACGGCGTCAACGCAAGCAAGCCGGAACCAAGCGGGATGATTGGGCCATGGGCCGACAAATTATAGGCTGTGCTCCCCGCGGGGGTTGCCACCAGGACACCATCGCCTACGAGTTCCGGAATGCGTATTTTCCCATCAACCGCGACCCGCATATGCGCGGCCTGGCGGGTTTCTCGCAGCAATGACACCTCATTGACCGCCAGATACTCAACCACCTCACCATCGCAGCGCGTGGCACGCATGCGCAGCGGATGCAGTGTGAAAGTGTCGGCCTTGGCGATGCGGTCCTGCAAATCATCCGCAGAAAACTCATTCATCAGAAAACCAACAGTGCCTTTATTCATGCCGAAAATCGGTTTATCGAAGTCCATATAGGCATGCAGCGTTTGCAACATAAAGCCATCACCACCTAAGGCGACAATCACGTCGGCCTCCCGAACGCCGACAGATTTTACTTTATTTTTCAATACTTTGGCGGCTTTTCCTGCTTCGCCGAAGTCACTGGCAATAATTGCTAGTTTCATAAAATATCCGATAATGCTTTGCGGGTAGTATAGTCATATCCCATGACCATGCGAGCGTAAATTATTTGGTAAAATTACAGTTTAACCGCCGGTCTGACTCATATGTCGGTTTACTTTGCCGATCATTTCGCCGTCACTCATAGCAAAGTCGTGCCCCTTTGGTTTCAGACCCATGGCTTTGTCGAGGCACCTGTTGAGGTTTTCCTCTTTACTGTCTGAACGAAGTGCGGCGCGCAGGTCAATGTGATCATCTTGCCCCAAGCACATGTAAATTCGGCCGGTGCAGGTAACTCTTACGCGGTTGCAGCCATCGCAAAAATTATTGGTAAGGGGCGTAATCAAACCCAGTCGGCTACGGGTGTCACCCACAGTGAAATAGCGGGCAGGGCCGCCGGTCCGATAGTCACTTGGCTTTAGGGTAAACCGTTGGTCTAACTGGTTTTTAACGGCAGTTAACGGCAAATAACTGCTTTCGCGTCCGCCCTGAACGTCGCCCAGCGGCATGGTCTCAATCAGTGTCAGATCAAAGCCTTCACCAGTCGCCCAGCTAACCAGCCCCGGTATCTCGTCTTCGTTAAAGTTACGCATCGCTACCGTATTAATTTTTACCTGCAGCCCGGCGTTTTTAGCCGCCTTAATGCCTTCAAGTACTGCCTCTAACTTGTTACGGCGACTGATGGCTTTAAAACTGTCCGCTGACAACGTATCCAGCGAAACGTTGACGCGGCGGACGCCAGCCTCGTATAGCTCGGCCGCCAAATTTGGTAGTTGGGTTCCATTTGTCGTGAGTGTAACTTCATCAAGCAAACCCTTCGTCACCTGCGCGCCGAGTGCTCTGATTAGCCACATGATGTTTTTGCGCACCAGGGGTTCACCGCCGGTAAGTCTTATGCGCCGAACGCCGCGTGCGATAAAGGCTGCGCTTAATTCGTATAATTCCTCAAGCGTCAGCACATCGCTTTTCGGTAGAAACACCATATCTTCTGCCATGCAATAGCGACAGCGCAGGTCGCAGCGGTCGGTAACTGACAGCCGCAGGTAGTTAATTGTCCGTCCGAATTGGTCGGTCAGTTGCTTGCTCTCGCTTTGGGGCTTTATCGGCAGGTCCATAACCAGCAATGTTGGGGTTAATTGCCTGTTCGTCAAGACAAACTGGCGTGATAGTCCAAAATGAAATTACCATGCGGCGGTAGAGGTTAAGTTCAGCCCTTTTTATCGAACAAAGTGCCCATTGTTTCTTCATTGGTATCAGCAATCCGCTTGAATGCCGTGGCGCTGGCGCGAAATTGTGTTTCAGTAGCTTTGAAATCAACAATTCGCTGAATCAGCGAACCGGATTGCAGCGATTGTTTGCCTGGGTTGTTTGCAGGCATATCGCTGTTGCTGGCTAAGGTGCCGGAATTGGGCGTGGTGCCAGAAGGACCAGATACTCGTTCCGTTCTGGTTTCAACGATATAGGCAGCAAGTTCGGTCGCCCGCGTCTGCGCCTTGATCATCCCAGCAGCAGTAATGTCCAGTGCTTTGATCATCACAAATCCCGTCAATAGTTGCCCTAGTCGGTATAGCGCCCTAAATTGAAGCCTAGGTAAATAGACCGGTAAAACTTTAGCTAGTTTGGTTAGGACTTCAGAATGGAACTAGATGTTGTCATCGATGTGGTATGCCCCTGGTGCTATGTGGGCAAAAAGCAACTGGATAAGGCGTTAGAGCAGCGCCCAGGCGTTGTGTCATCAGTTCGTTGGCGGCCATATCAGCTTTCAAGTGAAACGCCGCCTGAAGGCGTCGACCGCGCGGAGCACTACGCCAAGAAATTCGGCGACAGCCCTCAATTTAAGGCTGCAAGAGAGCATTTGCTCGCTCTTGGAAAAGAACTGAGTATCGCATTTGATTTTGAAAGCGAGTGCAGGATTGCCAACACACTGGATGCCCATCGCTTGATCAGATGGGCGATGACGCCCGGCCTGCAAAATGAAGTCGCAGAAGGTTTGATGAAAGCTTATTTTGAAGACTGTGCTTTTTTGGGTGACCACGCATTGCTTGTGGAAATCGCCCACACTGCTGGCATGGACGGCGATTTGGTCAAAGATTTGCTGGCCAATGACAAGGACAAAGACTTGATTGCTGCAGAATTTCAACAGGCTCACCAAATGGGTATCCAGAGCGTTCCTATGTTTATCTTTAATGGTAAATCGGGGGTTTCCGGTGCTCAGGAAGCATCAGTTTTGGTGCAGGTTATCGATAAAATACAAACAGACGCTGCATAGGGCGCGTCTATATTTTCGTAGCAAAAGTTGGCCAGCACATAGCAAAAAAGGGGCGGTAGGGACCGCCCCTTTCGCGTCACGCGGGAGGTGCGTGAAAGGTGCCAGAAGCATTAGGGGATTGATGGGGAGGCGCTTCCGGCATAGGGCTGAGGGTGCAACCCTAAAATTTTAACAGCAGGCCGCCTTTGGCTTGCCATTGCTCGCTGCCATTACCGTAAGTGGTATAATCACCGCCCAGGCGGAAACTCACGTTCTCGGTTAAGGCACGCTCGTAGCCGCCGCCAAACCGCCAACCGCCGTCGCCGAAGCTGTCGTTTGGCGTGCCAACCGGATTAAAGGTTGCTCGAGCATAACCAGCCTTACCGAAAAGAAGGTTATTGCCGTCACCAAAAGTTTTACCCAGTATTAGCGACGTGCTCCATTCGTATTCAGCTTTTAAACCGAGAGCATTGTTATTGTACCCGCTGTCGCCGAATGTGCCTTCAGCGCCAAAAACCAAGCCACCATCCATTTGTTGGCGGTAACCAAGGATACCACCGTAATAGAGGCTGCGGTCACGTTTCAGGTCGCCGTCCAGTTTGGTCCAGTCAACGCCCGCTTCGATGCCGCCGTATATGCCGCTAAATGGCGTTCTATCCTGCGCAGCTGCAGGGATAGTGAGTGCTGTACCCAGAGTGGTGCCAAGTGCGGCAAGTATAAGGATTGTTGATTTCATTTTTTCCTCCAAAATCCTATGCTGTCAATCACCGGTCTAGCGATACTATTCGCTGCCGACGCATTGGAAATTGATCCCGGAGTGCGGCTTCGGTGTGAACAATAGGTGGCGAAAAAAAGAAAAATTGTGGCCTTTTGAAGCCACCTGCTTCAAATGTGGCAGCAACAGTG
Organism: Sphingomonadales bacterium; assembly: GCA_011088215.1. Classification (GTDB taxonomy): domain Bacteria; phylum Pseudomonadota; class Alphaproteobacteria; order Sphingomonadales; family Kordiimonadaceae; genus Kordiimonas. Next base: position 23,652 of record JAALKD010000050.1, read on the forward strand.
CTTATAGGACTGGTGATGTGTTGTTTACTTGGGATGCAGACCGTAGAACCCACCAGCCAAACAACGCCGAAAGAAGGCTGGCCAACAAAATCCCGATACGGACTTGGGCTATCTGATCGTTATCCGAAAAGGCGAGGCTACCGATAAACAGGCTCATGGTGAAACCAATGCCTGTAAGGTGTCCGGCACCCCATATGTGGCGCATGGTTAGGCCGGGCGGAAGCGCAGAACGTAAGCCATATACAGCCAAGGAAGTACCAAGTAATACGCCAAGCGGTTTTCCAACTACTAGGCCAAGTATAACACCTGTGCTTATTGGTTGCATTATAGTGTCCATACTAACATCGCCTAGCGCGACGCCAGCGTTGGCGAGTGCAAACAGAGGTAAAATGACGAAGGCCACAGGATAGTGGAGATTGTGTTCCATTTCGGCCAGTGGTGAATGGCCGCCTTTGTCTCTGGTGCCGGGAATGGCCAGACCAACAGCAACACCCGCTAGCGTGGCGTGAACACCTGACTTCAATACGCAAATCCATATAAACAAGCCAACAAACAGATATGCGGATGTATTGCGAACCCCGAACCTATTCATGGCAAATAATGTTATGCACCCAGCTAGGCCTAACAGAAGGGATAGCGTTGACAGCTCAGACGTATAGAAGGCAGCAATAACAACAACTGCGCCGAGATCGTCTATGATTGCCACGGTCAGTATGAATATCTTTAGGGACGCAGGTGCCCGGCTGGCAAAAAGGGCCAAAATCCCGATCGCAAAGGCGATGTCGGTCGCAGTGGGAACTGCCCACCCATTAAGGGCACTGGGATCGCCCAAATTAGGAATGCTGTATAACAGGGCGGGTACAGCCATTCCCCCAACTGCAGCCAGAATCGGCAAAGCTATATTTCTTGGATCTGACAAACTACCAGTTTGAATTTCTTGTTTGATTTCTAAACCGACAAGCAAGAAGAAAATCGCCATCAGACCTTCATTAATCCACAGTAGAATTGGCTTTGAAAGGCCGTAGCCGCCAACGGAAATAGTGCCGTCGGCATTAAGTAGGGCGTCATAGTAGGGGGCAAAAGCAGAGTTGTCCCAAATCAGGGCGATGGCTGCGGCAGCAATTAAAAGTAGGCCGCCGAGGGCATCCTGAGACAAATTTAGCTTCATAATTTCCCCTGCAATTGCTGGTTATTCTTGTGTTCTGCGTTGTTCCAGATATGGGAAAACAAGAATATATTACAAGATTAGTCATGTATTGTATTTCAAGTTTCAGTCCGTCGCAACTACTGCCAGTTTCCGGGTAATTGCAGCGGCCGTTTTACGGCGGGTGTTTACCTTATCCATCCGCGCAAATATACACCAGTATGTGGTTTGGCCAATAGCCGAGCTATAGTTGTTTTGATGGTGGCTGGCCCGGCCTTTGATGCTAGAACTTAAACAGCACCGAGAGTTTTGGTTGCCATTGATGTATGTTAGTACCATCAGCATAATCGACACCAACCCGAAAGTTCACTGCGTTGGAGATGCTTCGCTCGTAGCCTATGCCAAGCAAAAAACCATCGTCTACAACCGGTCTTTTAACAGAGGCTAAAAATGTTGGGTTAACCCCTGCGAATCCATCAGGTGAATTTTCAATGAAACTGAACAAATCATCCAAGTCTGCGCGGAATTTGTATTTTTGATAACCGATTTTTCCAAAAATCAGGTTTTTTCCGCCAGCACCAAATGTATGTCCAAAAGTGGCAGCTGCGCTCCATTGATACTTGAAATTTAAGGGGCCCACGAATCCAAAGCTATTACCATCATATAGGCTTCTGTCGATATTACCGAGCGCGGCCTCTATGCCAAATACCACTCCGCTGTCAGTTTGTCTTCGAACGCCAGTAAGGGCACCGTAATAAAACCCTCCTTGGCCGCTTCCGTTGGCCTCTAGGAAACTTGTTCCAAGTTCTCCGCCAATAAAGAAGCCGTCAAAGTTTTTGGTTTCCTCGTCTGTTGCCGATGCCGTTGATGTTGCGCCTATGGCTGCTACCAACCCGGCGAAAAGTGAAGATTTCATGGTCATTGCTTGTCCCCCAAAAGATGCGATATATTCGAATAATGGGTTTCAAGGTCTGCCTGAATTGTGACCGAAATCGGGTATAAGAGTGTTTTTATTACGTTAAATAAAACTTTGTTAAGTTTGGCTCTTATTTTGATCTTGGGTTGCAATGTTTGAGAGCTTGCGGGTAATGGCCGCTGCTGTTTTAAGGCGGGTGTTTACTTTGTCCATCCGCGCAAAATACACCAGTTTGTGGTCAGGGCGCAATTTGGCTGTTTGTCCGGTTGCTGAGATAAAGTCGATGAGACCGGCAGGGTTGGCAAACTTGTCGTCGCGGAAACTGAGGATCAGTCCTTTGGGGCCCGCCTCCAGCTTGTCAATGCCCGCACGTTTGCTGTGACCTTTGATGATCATAATGGCCGCTAGCTGTTTGACTTCAGAGGGCAGGGCGCCAAATCTGTCAATCAGCTCGGCGCAGAAGGCGTCCACATCCTCGCGGGTTTCCAGGTCTGCCAAGCGCCTATAAAGTGCCATTCTTTGGGTAAGGTCGGGCACATACCCCTCCGGGATCATAACGGTTGCGCCCAGGTTAATTTGAGGTGACCAGCTGGCGTCTGAGAAGTCATCTTCCGATTGGCCTGCACGCGCTTCAGCGACCGCTTCTTCCAGCATTTTCTGGTAGAGTTCCACGCCCACTTCACGGATATGGCCTGACTGTTCGTCGCCCAGCAAGTTGCCCGCGCCGCGTATGTCCATGTCGTGGCTGGCGATTGAGAAGCCGGCACCCAAGGTATCTAGCGCCTGCAGCACCTGCAATCGCTTGTCAGCGTTTTCGGTTAAGCGCCTTCCCGGTGGGGTGGTCAAATAGGCATAGGCCCGGGTTTTGGACCGGCCCACCCGGCCGCGTAACTGGTAGAGTTGAGCCAGGCCAAACATGTCGGCCCGGTGAACAACCATCGTGTTGGCGGTGGGGATATCAATGCCGGATTCGATGATCGATGTTGACAGCAGCACATCATAACGCCCTTCATAAAAGGCCGTCATTACATCCTCGATCACCTTCGGTGCCATTTGGCCGTGCGCCATGATGAATTTCACCTCGGGTACTTCTTCGCGCAGGAAAGTGGCGGCTTCCTCCAGATCGGCAATACGCGGGCAAACATAAAAGCTCTGGCCGCCGCGGTAGTGTTCGCGTAGCAGTGCTTCGCGTACCACCATTGTGTCAAACGGTAGCACAAAGGTTCTAACCGCTAGGCGGTCTACTGGCGGTGTGGCGATCAACGACAGGTCGCGAATGCCAGACATAGCCATTTGCAAGGTGCGCGGAATAGGGGTCGCCGTCAGAGTCAGTACATGCACATTGGCTTTCAGCTCCTTGAGCTTTTCCTTATGCGCCACACCGAAATGCTGTTCTTCATCGACAATAAGCAGCCCCATGTCTTTGAACCGAATGTCTTTGGCCAGCATGGCGTGGGTGCCGATCACGATGTCGATCGTGCCCTTTTGCATTTCTTCCTTGGTGGCCTTTATGTCCTTCGCGGAAACAAGCCTGGAAAGCTGACCGATGCGAACCGGCAGACCTTTGAAACGCTCGGTGAAATTCAAATAATGTTGGCGGGTAAGTAGTGTGGTTGGGGCAACGATCGCCACTTGGTGGCCTTCCATAACAGCAAGAAAGGCAGCGCGCAGAGCAACTTCGGTTTTACCGAAACCTACGTCGCCGCATATCAATCGGTCCATTGGCTTGCCAGAGGCAAGGTCACTGACCACATCGGTGATAGAGCGAAGCTGGTCATCGGTTTCCGTGTAGGGGAAGCGAGCGCAAAATTCGTCATACATGCCTTCCTGTATGGTGATGCGCTGGCCTTCTTTTAGCGCGCGTGCCGCTGCCAGTTTAATTAGCTGGTCCGCCATTTCACGGATGCGCTTTTTCATTGAGGCCCTGCGTGCTTGCCACGCGACGCCGCCAAGCTTGTCTAGTTGTCCGCCTGCATCTTCGCTACCGTAGCGTGACAGAATTTCGATATTTTCAACCGGAACATAAAGCTTGTCGCCGCCCAAATAGGACAACAGCAGGCAGTCGTGGCCCGCACCCGACACCGTTATGGTCTCCAGTCCTTCAAAGCGACCGATGCCGTGGCTGACATGAACAACCAAATCGCCCGGCGCCAGCGTGCTGGCCTCTTTGAGGAAATTGTCTGCGCGCTTGTTGCGGCGCGACTTGCGCACCAAGCGGTCACCCAGAACGTCCTGCTCGGAAATGATCGCTAGATCATCGGTCTCAAACCCGCTTTCCAGCGGCAAAACGGTGACGGCAATAGCAGTTTTGTTAGCGGTGCGGATGTCTGCCCAGCTTTCAGCAAGTCCAACCGGTGCAAGGCCGTGGTCTTCCAGTACACCTTTCATCCGGTCTGCTGCGCCCAGCGAATAGCAGGCAAAAACCACTCGTTTATCATCGCCGCGCATGGTTGTTACATGGTCGCGTACTGAATCATAAACGTTGATTTCTTTGTTGTTGCGCTCAGGACCAAAGTTTCTGCCCGGTCGCGCGCCGAACGCTACGACGTCAAGCGCTGTGGGTTCCTCGAACGGGGTGAAGCGTTCAACATTCAGTTGGTCTAGCCATTCCTGCCATTCGGCTTTGGGCAAATAAAGCGCGCCCGTGGGAACGGGTTTATATGGCGGGGTTTTATTGTCGCGCTGTTGACGCATGATTTCCCAGGCTTGCTGGCGGCTGTCGTGGTAATCATTGATTGCCTTCTGGCGTTCGCTCGCTGCTTCATCGGCCTGGTGGTCCAGGGTTAGAACCGGGTTTTCAACATAGTCAAACACCGTGGACAGCTTTTCGTGGAATAGCGGTAGCCAATGCTCAGCGCCTTGGTACTTACGGCCCTCGCTTACACTTTCGTACAACAGATCATCCGACCGAGCAGGGCCAAACATGGCGACATAATTTTTGCGGAAACGAGTGATCGCTTCAGCGTCCAGTGTGTATTCGCTGGCAGGTTTCAAGTGCAGCACATCAGTAGTGCCGGTGGTGCGCTGATCCAGTGGATCAAAACGACGGATGGTATCCAGTTCATCGCCGAAACAATCCAGCCGCAGCGGTTCTTTGTGCGCTGGCGGGAACAGGTCGATCAAGCCACCCCGAATGGCAAACTCGCCGGGTTCCATAACCTGGCTTGAGCGGTTGTAACCGTTGGCTGCCAGAAAAGCGGTCAGTACCTTCATATCAACCCGGTCACCGGGCACAGCGTGGAATGTCGCGGCTTTCAACGCGCCGCGTGCGGGTACGCGTTGCAGGGCAGCATTGATGGTGGTTAACACCAATCTTGGTTTTTTCAGGTTTGATGATGTTAGCGAAGACAGGGCTGCCATTCGGCGGGCGATGATATCGCTTTGCGGGCCCACCCGGTCATAGGGCAGACAATCCCATGCGGGCAGGGTGGTGATCTCAAGCTTTGGTGCGAAAAAACGAACAGCAACCTCAAGCAGGGCAAGGCGGGCGTCGTCGCTGGCGATATGCAAAACGGGTCGTTTGGCGCCTGCAAAAGCGCGCTCGGCCAAGTCCGCGAGCAACATGGCATCAAATCCGCTAGGCACACGTGCCAGCGTCAGGGGCTGTTCGTTATTGATCAGGTCGTCAAAATTCATAATTTATTCGAAATTTTCGGTTCTTTTGTCTGGTTTTTGGGAATTTGCCGGTCGTTTTCGGAGTTTTAAAGGCTGTTTTGAGAATTTTTACTTTGCTTTCAGGACCATGAAGTCGAGTTTTTGGAGCCGGCTCATCATTTCGCCCAAGTATTTTTCCGGCACGCCGTCGTCGTCGGTAATCCATTTCAGTATCTCATGGTCCTGTTCTTCAAACAGGCTTTCGAACCAGCTGCAATCTTCATCATCGAATGACTGCACATTGGCCTCAATGAAATTGCCGAAAATCAGATCCAGTTCTTTAATGCCGCGATGCCAGGCGCGAAAAAGCAAACGCCGTTTGCGGTTTTCCAAGTCAATTTTCTTGTGCGGATTATAGGTTAAATCGGTCATCACTGCGTGCCTGTTAACAGAGCCATTGGCGGGCGGCACACCATAAGCTATGGTCCTCAAACGTAAAAGCCAAACTTTTCCTTTGCGAGGTATTTTAATGGAGCGTGCGCTACCAAGGGGGCGGGGCGGGGGGGGGGGGGGGGGGGGGGGGGGGGGGGGGGGGGGGGGG
>JAALKD010000051.1 GCA_011088215.1 Sphingomonadales bacterium
TCTTGCTATTGCGTGGCAAACCGAGCGCGACGAACATGCACTCAAGAAACTCACAGAAGCTCATCTGCGTTTAGATGTTGCCGCGGCGAGCCGATACCGCCATTACGGCCTGCCGGTCTCTGACCTGATCCAGGAGGGCACGGTTGGCCTGATGGAAGCAGCCTATCGTTTCGAATCGGCCCGGGAAGTTCGGTTTTCAACCTATGCATCATGGTGGGTGCGTGCGGCCGTGCAGGATTATGTGCTGCGTAACTGGTCTATTGTACGCACCGGCACCACCTCGGCCCACAAGGCGCTGTTCTTCAATCTGAAACGCCTTAAGGCAAAAATGGGTGTTGATGCAGATAGGCCACTTTCGTTTCAATCCCGTAACCAGATCGCCGATGAAATGGGCGTGCGGCTGCGCGACGTGGAAGCGATGGAGGGCCGCTTGTCTGGGGTCGACCGGTCATTAAACGCACCTGTAGCTGACGAATCTGCGCAAGAATGGCAAGATTTGCTGATGGCCGACACACCGCAGCCTGATGCGCTTTATATGGCAACCCATGACCGCAGCAAAAAATCTGTGTTGCTCAATGATGCCATGAACGATTTGACCGACCGCGAAAGTTTCATTATTCGACAGCGTCAGTTGAAAGAAAATGGTGTTACGCTCGCAGTCCTGGGCTCCCAACTGGGTATTTCCAAAGAACGGGTACGCCAACTGGAAGCACAGGCGCTGGGCAAACTTAAAGATTCGCTGGTGCGCCGCATCGGTGATCCGGTCGCTGCTGGTCTGGCCAACGGTTAATCCTCTAGTCAGGGCTGACCAGCCGTATTTGCCCTGGTCCTTCCAGCATTATGTGGGGTCCACCTTTCCAGGTGACCCAGCCGCGAACCTCCACATATTTTGCCTGAAAAGTTAGTGGGTTCACGCCCGCTTTCATAAACGCACGTGCCGCGCGCGCTGGTATTTCTGCGGTGAAGTCTTTCCGCCAATCGGTGCCGAAGTTCAAAAAAGTTTGCCGTCTGACAGCCGCCGCATCAAGCACAGTACCCCGAATGATCTGAAACCATCCAGTGCGTATCCCTTCGTTTTTGGCTTCGTTGTCTGCGATCAATTTTTTTGTCGTTTGCCAAACGCCCAAACTGTTCGCTCGGGCGCTGTCTTCGGAGGCATATAATTGAGTTAAGCCGGCCGTAAAGTCTCGGCGCGTGAATACATAGGCGGCGCCTTCCTGCACCAGCTGTTGCTGCAACCAGTCGCCGCCGGGCAATAATATATGGGCAATTTTCTGGCCGTCAAAGCTGGTTGTTTCACCTTCACAAAATAGATCGACGGTATTCCCCGAAGTGCGGCTTTCAAGAATTTTGTGGGCCCACGCGGCGTGCGGCCAACTGGTATAGGGGGCTCCCTCCGGCCATAGCTCCGGCATTTTGATAGATGCTAACTGGATCCTGTCGCCGCTTGCCGCCGTCAGAGTTGCGTTATTTTCAACTGATGCAATGGTGGCGCTGCCGCATTTAGATAATACCGCAGGCATGGCGGTATCTGCTCCAGCTGTTGCCCCAATTGCCAAGATCATAGCTGCCAAGGCCGCGCCGGTGGCACGCAGAAATTTTGGTGTTAATAGATTGCAAATCTTGACCACGGGCCTTCCTTCACGCAGGCTATTTTAGCGCTTCACTCGGAGGTGGCAACGAAAGGCTTTCTAAAATGGCACATGGCACTCATGATTATGCGGCAGACCCTCGCAACGCCGACATAAAAATAAATATCAACGGTGAATTTTTTCACCGGGATGACGCTAAAGTATCTGTGTTTGACAGTGGTTTCATCCTTGGTGATGGCGTTTGGGAGGGCCTGCGGGTACATGAAGGCACAATCGTGTTTCTGGGCCACCATTTAAGGCGCCTGTATGATGGTGCCAAGGCATTGGACATGGATATGGCGCTGTCGAAGCAAGAGCTGGCTGAACGGCTATATGCAACCATCGATGCCAACCATATGGAAGAGGGTGGGCATATCCGTTTGATGGTAACTCGCGGCGTAAAGGCAACTCCTTATCAGGACCCCCGAGTGACCATTAGCCCACCAACAATTGTTATTGTCCCGGAGTTCAAATCTCCGGTTCAGGAAACGCTGGACCAGGGCATTCGCCTATTTACTGTTCATGTGCGGCGCGGATATCCTGATGTTCAGGACCAGAAGCTTAACTCGCATTCAAAAATCAACTGCATCCTCGCCTGCATTCAGGCGACCAAGGCCGGGGCAGATGAAGCCTTGATGCTGGACCCTCACGGTTTCGTTGCCACCTGTAATTCGACTCATTTCTTCATTGTTCGTGACGGTGAACTATGGACATCAACCGGGCAATTTTGCCTTGGCGGTGTGACTCGCAAAATGGTGATTGAGGCCGCGCGCGATGAGGGTATATCTGTTCACGAAAAAAACTTCAGCCTGACCGATGTATATGGTGCAGACGAAGCATTTGTTACTGGTACATATGCCGGGCTGGTACCGGTTCGTGAAATTGATGGACGATCAATCGGTCAGTGGGACGGCACCACAGGGCCAATGGTTGCCCGCTTGCGAACGGCATACAGGCGGCAGCTGGATACCTCAATTGCTGAGGGGCGATAAATGACTAAACATCCGCAGGTCCCGACAAGAATAGCCATGTGGTCTGGCCCGAGAAATATCTCGACCGCCTTAATGCGCTCGTTTGAAAACAGATCAGATTGCACCGTGGTTGATGAGCCCTTTTATGCCCATTATCTTGATGCAACCGGTATTGATCACCCTGGCCGCGACACCATTCTCTCTAGCCAGCCAAAGAGAGGCGATGCAGTCGTTTCTGCTTTGATGTCGCCGCTTGAGGGCAACAACCGCATGCAATATCAGAAACAAATGAGCCATCATATTACTGCTGCTACGCCGCTGGACTGGATCAAGGGTGTCCGAAACTGTTTTCTGCTGCGCGAGCCTCGGGCCATGATCGCTAGCTATGTGAAACAGCGGCAAGATCCGGTATTCGATGATCTGGGCTTTCGGCAGTTGGCGGAGATATACGACCGTGTTGCCAGTGGTCAGGACGACACACCTATCGTGATTGATAGCGATGACTTATTAAGTGATCCGCCGGTGTTTCTACGCCGGTTATGTGATTGCCTTAATATACCTTTTGAAGATGCGATGTTGGCGTGGCCATCGGGCGCCCGACCTTCTGACGGCGCGTGGGCCCCTTGGTGGTACGCTAATGTGGAAAAATCAACTGGCTTTGAAAGCCGGGCGGCGTTTGCTGGCACCTTGCCTGCGCATCTGGAGAAACTGGCACAGCAGGCCATGCCCTATTACAGGCAGCTAGCTCAATATAAGCTTTCGTAACCGTTTGCGGGTTGTCGGCCATATCCTACAGGTGCCAATAGCGATAAGTTGTTGGTTTAAAACAGCCCCTGAGCACCGTCTGTTTTGTGGGGCGTTTTCGGAGGCGCTTTTGGCAGGTCGAGCTTGACGCTGGTGCCGTGCCCCGGCGCCGACCGAATGGTCATTTCGCCGCCAATTAACTTGATAAACCGGTTCACTAGCGGCAGACCAAGGCCAGTGCCCATGCCGGTTGTTTGGTCGTTGTTTTCAACTTGTCCAAACGGCGCCAGTGCCACATCAATTTCTTCCTTGCTCATGCCAATGCCAGTATCTGAGACGGTAATTCTATACCCACCTTCGGTAACTTCTGACCGGACAGACACTTGACCGCCCGCCGCCGTGAATTTGATCGCATTGGATAAAATATTGATCAGAATTTGCCGGACGATGCGTTCGTCGCTGACAATGAGCCCGGATTCGAGTTCAGTGATCAGCCTGATCGATCGCTCACGTGCACTGGTTTCGATAATACGTACCGATTCTGCAATTACCTCAACAGGATCCATGGCTTCGGCAAAAACCTCCATTTTACCGGCATCGAGTTTCGAGATGTTGAGGATGTCGTTGATGACGGTCAGCAAGTGTTCGCCGCTGGTACGAATGATATCTAGATATTCTCTGTTTTTTTTGCCTTTGATTTCACCGTGAAGTTCAAGCCTCAGGATTTCAGCAAAGCCGATAATTGCATTGAGCGGCGTGCGAACCTCGTGACTCATAGACGCCAGAAACGCCATTTTGGTGCGGTCCGCCTGTGCCAGACCATCGACCAGCTTTTGCGCCCGCCTAACAAAACTAAAACCAGCTAAAAGAATTAAGCCAAGGAAGAACACAGAGGGCCATAACAATTGTTTAAGAAGAACACTGCCCGGGCGTAGCGGCTCCCAGGAAAAATAGCCAATTGGCAAGCTGTTCAGCCCAGTCAGAACCACAATCGCGTCAGAGTTCTTGTCAATGGGTGGCTTACCATCGGTATTGAAGTGCAGGTCGTTTAGTTCGCTGACCTGAGAAAACGCGCGAATTTGTCCTGGGTTTATTTCTTTGTAGAATATGAGAACCGGTCGCCGCGTTGTACCTAGCGGTGGGTCAAAAACCTTGAAGCCTGAAGGTTGAACCATGCTTACACCCAGCGCAAAAACCCGACCCTGGCTAAATGCATATCCACTGGTAGAAACCCCTACATCAGCATCTACGGGTTGCAGGGCGTTAACAGCCTGTCTTAGCCCGTTCAATAGAAGGCCTTCTAAATTTGCAGGCTGATCTTCTCTGTGCCTGGAAAACATTAGACTGGCATCACCTCTCAATATGAATGCCCCATCTATGTCTCCGATGCCAGCAACGGTGCCGCCCATTGTTGCGCTAATCCAGTCCTGATTTTCAGCGAGATGGATATTCTCAACCGCTTCATCCCACCAGCTGTTATCTTCGGCGAGCGTCGCTAGATTCTGAGGTACACTGGTAATCATTCGTGCAATAATTCGGCGTTCGGCATCGACAGAATTGGTGTCAAGACGGCTGGTGAAAAACACAGCTGTGGCCGACAGGGCAAGCAGGCTCGCCGCTGTGGCAATGATAACAGGAGAGATAAGTCTTATTAGCTGCATTAACCACCTTTCCAGGTAGCCCCAATGTGCACTAAAAGTGTAAAGCAAATACAAACCAGTACCGAGTCTATTGTCGTTTTAGCGGGCTTGTGATGTTAGTTAGTGCATTGAATACATTCAGTAATAGCAAAACACCACTATGGCGCGAATGCGAGATGTTGACCTACAGCATAATTGTAGGTAAGTCCGGTGCCAGAAAGTAGAGATGGTCCCGTAGCTCAGTTGGATAGAGCACCAGATTCCTAATCTGGGGGCCGGTGGTTCGAATCCACCCGGGATCACCATACCTTAAAAAGCGTTTAGGGCGAGCTGCAGCGATTTCCTAACCATCAGTCGGCGAGACTCAGAATCGTTGCCCCGAAATCGGCAGGCGATGGCGGGCTTAAATTTGGTTGTAGCTATTGTTTTTCGGCACTGCGGCTAAAAAATTGTGTGATCGGTAAATAGAACCTTGGATTATATACACCGGCATACTTCTCTCTAGCGATGTACGGCAAATTTTTTGTTCTCGCGTGTAGCGAACCCGAACAACTCTATCGCTCTAGTCTATATGAATTCGCTTGTTAGTGCTCTGTCGATAAACCGCTCAAGGTTTGGGGAGCCAGATGGTCTAGTTGATTGCTTTTGGTGAGAGAAATAGAAATATAAAATCTTGACAATACAATCTAAGATTATGAATTTTTCTGAAATTTACTTCTCCCGCATGAGCTTAAATTAAATATTAACTCTAATTTAAGAGATAAAGTGCCTTCTACGTCTACTGCACATGGGGAACCTTTTAATAGAAGGCTCGAGTAAGATGAAGAACAGAAATATTGTTCCTCTTGATGAGGAAATACACTTTGATCCTGACGAGATCATTGTTTCAAAAACAGATTCCAAAGGTCACATTGTTTATGCCAACGACATTTTTTGTCGCGTGGCAGAAATGTCTACCCAGGAAGTTATCGGCCAGCCACATAATATTATTCGACATCCAGATATGCCAAGAGCCGTTTTCAAACTGTTGTGGGAAAGGCTATTGGCTCAAAAGGAGATATTAGCTTACGTCAAAAACATGTCATTGACTGGCAAATATTATTGGGTAATCGCCCATGTCACACCTTCTTACGGGCAGGATGGCACACTGGCAGGGTTTCATTCAAACCGACGCGTACCAAACCCTCAGGCGATTTCTGACATCCGCCCACTTTATAGAGACTTGTTACGTATTGAGAAAGAAAACCCTGATCGCAAAGCCAGCCTTATAGAGAGCGCCGCCTTCTTGGAAAAGACGGCTCAAGACGTTGGTCAAACTTACGATGAATTTATTTGGAGCAAGGAGGCGTGCAATGTTTGAAATAATGAGCGGAAAAACTGCATGGCAATCGCGTATCGATGAGTTAGAGGCGGCGTTGGACCACGAACAGCAGAAAAACAAACAATATGCAGACGCTTTTCAGGTCCTTGCTTTGGTTTCCCGGTCGGTCAAAAAGGGAGACTTGGAAGCCAGAATAGTTGACTGGGACCTGCATGGTGATTTGTCTCCCATACTGGCAAATGTCAACTATATGCTTGATTTGACGGATGCGTTTATTAGAGAGGCAGCCGCTTCGCTAGAAGCCGCTAGCGACAGCCAGTTTTACCGCAAATTTCTGGTCCAGGGCATGGCCGGCACTTTTGGCCGCGGCGCGCAGGCAATTAACGATACCACCAAGCGCATGGAGCAACTGGTTCAGGAACAAAAACAGCAGCGCAACCAGGTTGCTGATAGCTTCGAACAAACCGTTATGGAAGTCATGTCCAGCCTTACCGGAGCGGTGGAGCAGGTAGGCGCAACAGCAAAAGATCTGATGTCAGACGCGTCGGAAAACCAGAGCCTTGCAGCCAGCGTGGCCGCCGCTGCTGAACAGGCGACAGTGAATGTGCAAACGGTTGCTTCTGCGGCGGAAGAGTTGTCGGCTTCGGTTGAAGAAATTGCGCGGCAAGTCAGCTCTTCGTCCGCGAAGTCTGATGAAGCTGCTGATGAAGCTGGCGACGCGACATCCACCATTTCGGCCCTCGAGACAGCCAGTGGAACAATTGGGCGCGTGGTTAGTTTGATCAATGACATCGCTGACCAAACCAATCTTCTGGCGTTAAACGCCACGATCGAGGCCGCCCGCGCGGGTGAAGCTGGAAGAGGCTTTGCTGTTGTTGCATCTGAAGTGAAATCATTGGCTCAGCAAACCGCAAACGCCACCGGTGAAATAGGGTCGCAGGTTCAGTCTATCCAAGACAATACAGACAGTTCGGTTACCGCCGTGTCGGGGATAGAAGATACGATCAAAGAGCTGAATAATATTACCGGCAGTATTGCCGCAGCAACGGAAGAGCAGTCAGCAGCAACTAATGAGATAAGCCGCAACATTCAGGAGGCGTCTCAGGGCACGCAGGATGTTGCCAATAATATCCAGCATGTTCATGAAACATCAGACCGAACAATGGAACGGGCGAAAGAGCTTCGCGTAGCGGCAAAAGACCTGGGCGCAAACGTTGAATTGTTGAAGGCCAAGTCGGTAGGTTTTTTGGAAGACGTGCGCGCAGGCTAACCTTAGCTGCGCTCATGTTTGCACAAGGCATGGTTGTTTCTGGTTGGCAGGACGGTGACAAACCCGTTGTCCCCAGCGCCCGATCGACCTAACTTGTGTTGCCAGTTAACGGCAACGCAAGTTAGGACAGCTTTATGAGCGAGCAACCCCCCTGCCCCAAATGCCGATCGCCCTATGTTTACGTTGATCGTGGGCTGCTTGTTTGTCCCGAGTGCGCGCATGAGTGGTCATCAAACGCAGAGGCAGTACCTCAGCAAACGGACCCTGATATAACCGATGCCAACGGTAACTCCCTGGCAGACGGTGACACAGTAACAGTGATCAAGGACCTGAAGGTGAAAGGGTCGTCTTTGGTGGTGAAAGTTGGCACCAAGGTCAAAAATATCCGGCTTGTAGACAGTGACCATGACATTGACTGTAAAATCGATGGTATCGGTGCCATGAAGCTGAAATCCGAATTTGTCAAAAAAATATAGTAAGTGAAGTGCGTTTCATTCCGGTTGGATGTTCGCCCTGGCGCATTTCAATTGTAGTCATTGTATTCTTCTTTGACATTCAACGGCAGTTGTCTGGGAGGGGTGAATGATGAAATTTGTCAAGCAGGCCATCGTTGGGCTAATGGCCATAGCCATGTTTCAAATCCCGGTACCTGCATTTGCACAGGACTGCGGACCCTTTGCGAATCACGTCGTCGGAATTGACGCTGCCTATAATAAGGGCTTGCTGGAAAGGGCAAAACAACTGGCAGCCGCAGCGCTTGACTGTCCCGATACCGCGGCGAGCGAAATCGTTACGTTACATCTGAAGCTGTCAGCCATTTATGATCGCATCGGCCTGCATCAGAACACGCGGCCCGTCGCCGAAAGCCTGGCCCATATTGATAAAGCGGCCAAATTGGTAACGGGTCTTGATCTCGTCACGAGAGCGCGGGTTTCTTTGGCGCGCTCAAAGTATTTTTATCGGGCAGAAATGTCCGAAAGGAAGTTTGCCGAAGCTGAGAAATACGGGCAGGAGGCGCTTGCGGCTTTTACCGCTGCAGAAGACATTGTTGGTCAGGCGGACGCCGTTCATGCGCTGGGCCTGATATATTTTCAGCGTAGAGAGCTTGATGAAGCCCGCGAGCTTTTTGACCGTTCTCTGGTGCTTGAAAATAGTACTGAAAAACCGCGACCTGTTATGCTTGCCGATTACGGCAGACACGTGGGCTTCGTCTATCTTGTTTCTGGTGACATCGCGCTAGCGATCCCGCATTTTGAGCAGTCTTTTGCAGACCGTGTGCGCGGCGGCTTGAGGGACCCGGCAATGTTCGCTGCCGTAACGTTGGCGTCAGCGTTGGTGGATGAAGGGCGCTTAACCGACGCGGAAAGACCATTGCTATACGCATTGCAAGCGGCTGATGACATGACATCGCCGAGCGGAAAGGTTAGAGCGTTACTTGTTGCAGGCAAATTTCATACAGCGCACCGTAATGTTGAAAAAGCCAGAGCGGCTTTAATCGAAGCGCGCGATATCGCGGTGAAGATTGGATTGTCGTCGTCGGCTAGTCGGGCGCAGTCCAGTCTTGAAAACCTTCAGGCTAACGCGGGTTCATAGTCTTCTCTTTGTATAGTGCAATGTACTTTTAGTACGGCAGGACAATTTTACTAATTGCACCAGTCAGAATGTGCAGTCTTGCTTGTTAAGTTGACGGAAGTGGGTCGGTAAACTGATTCCACTTTATAGGATCAGCGATTTGTTCTAGCCTTCCGCCATAAGAAATCTTTGGGAGGGTTCTGTCATGAAATTCAATGGAAAACTGCGCCTGTTGGCCGGTGCATCGATTTTGGTTGCGGGTGTTGGCACCGGTGTGCCGCTTGCGGCTGACGACGGCGACATGCCTGTTTCTTTTCCGGCAACGGTTGGCGGCCTGCCAGTTGACAAAATATCCAGCGAAGCCATTGCTGCCGCCACAACGGAAAAACACTTTCTTAATGACTGGGTATCGGTCATGCCTGACCATCCCAGCATTCCCAGTCCGCGAGACTTTCTCGGCCATATTGCCGGCAGCCCCGGCGAGATGACAAATGTGGCGGAAATTCACGGCTATATGCGGGCCATTGCTGCGGCGACAGACCGCGCCGAGGTGGTTAGCCTGGGTCAAACCGCTGAAGGCCGCGAAATGATCGCGCTGATCATTGCAGATTCGGCCACACTGGCAAACATTGATGACTATAAAGCCCGCTTGAATAGACTGGCCGATCCGCGCGGTTTGAGCGATGCGGACGCAGAAGCGACCATGGACGGTGCTAAACCCATTTACTGGATCACCGCGGGCTTGCACTCAACAGAGTACGGTCCGCCGGAAACCGCCATGGAAATTGCCTACCGGGTCGCGGCTGAGGAGCGCGACCTGTTTAAGGACATCCGCAAAAATGTCATCACCATGATCACGCCGGTGTTTGAGGTAGATGGCCGTAACCGGTCTACCGAATGGTTCCTCAAGCACAATAAAGGCCGCACCGATTATTATGATCGTCCACCAAGCGGCCCTCCTTTCTGGGGCAAATATACCTTTCATGACAATAACAGGGACGGTATTGGCTTGACTCAGCCGATGACCAAAAACTTCCTGAAAGGCTTCATGGACTATAAACCGACCATGTCGCTGGATCTGCACGAAAGCGTGCCGTACCTGTATGTGGCGACCGGCACTGGCCCCTATAACCCCGGCGTTAGCGCAACAACGGTGGCCGAGTGGGCCTCTATTGCCAACTATGAAGTTAGCCGCCTGACCTCCAAGGGCATGCCCGGCGTGTGGACGTGGGGTTTCTACACTGGTTGGTGGCCCGGCTATATGCTGTGGATGACCAATAATCGCAACTCCAACGGTCGGTTTTACGAAACCTTCGGCAACGGTGGCTCGGAAACCATGTTGCGCGATCTGGGCGACAGCCGTTTTGCTGGCGACAAAACCACTGAAAAGACATGGTACCGGCCCAGCCCACCGGCGGAAGAGACCCTGTGGTCTATGCGCAATAATGTGAATTACATGTCCAGTGGGGTTTATGCGTCGCTTGAATATACCGCCAAAAATGCAGACCAACTGGTGCGCGGCTTTTACAGTAAATCCAAGAACGCTGTTGAGGCGGGCGTGTCCGGTGACATGAAGGCGGTATTAATCAAGCATGACCAACGTGATAACGGCGCTGCGAGGGAGTTGATTGACCTTGTGATCGAGCAAGGCATAGAAGTTCACCGGGCGGAGGCAAAAGGCAAGTTTGGCAAAACCGAAGTTGAGAAAGGGGATGCGCTCATACTGCTTAATCAACCTTACGGTCCGTTTGCAAAAGCCTTGTTTGAAAATCAGAAGTTCCCGGAAAAAGTAGACGTGCCTCCTTATGACGATGTGGCATGGACCCTGGGTTTGTTGCGGGGAGTTAAAACCTCGTTCATCAAAGACGCGGGCATTCTGGAATTGAAGAATGAGCAAGCGAGTAGCGGAGCTGATCTTTACCAGCCATCATCCCTGCCGAAGCGTGCCAAATATTATGTGGTGCCGCACAAGGGCCAGGAAGGTATTGGTGAACTGCGCTTTGCTTTGGCAGGGGCCAGTATGCAAGCCACAAAATCGAGCGTGAAGGTTGGCCGCTACAACTTTCCGGCGGGTACGATTTTTATCGATTCCGACACTGTGGATGAAGCAGTAATGGAAGAAGTTGTTGGCCGCACTCTCCTCGAAGTGCGGGGTGTTGGGCGGTTGCCGGACGGCGAAATGGTCGAGCTGGATGTGCCGCGCATCGGTCTGCTGCACAGCTGGGTATCAACACAGGATCCGGGTTGGGTCCGCTATACGCTCGACCAGTCCAAAGTGCCCTACAGCATCATTGAGAAAACCGAGCTGAAAGCAGGCAACCTGAAAGACAAATATGATGTAATCATTGCGCCCAGTTTTGGCCGCAGGGGCACATTCAAAAATTTATTGAACGGGGTTGATAAAAAATGGTCACCGCTGGCGTATGAAACCACGGCAGCGACCCCCAGCCATGGTCGCATCGTCAGTTCGCCTGACATCACCGGCGGCTATGGCTTTGATGGTATGACGGCGCTCTCTGACTTTATGAACGGCGGCGGTACCTTCATCGGGCTCGGCTCCGGCGGCAGCTTGGCGGCGGAAAGTGGTATCGCGCGCGACGTAAGCATGAACCGGCCGCGCGTGAACACGCCGGGGTCGTTTATTACCATGACCATCCGTGATGCATCGTCGCCGCTGACTTTTGGCTATGATGGCAGCACTTATGCCTTCCGCGGCAATGTGCCGTTCCTATCCGTGGGCAAGGATGACCGCGACCTGATGGTGGCACAGTTTGGAACCAAGGAAGCAACGGTGCGGCCCTGGCTTAAAGACAAAGATGCCAAGCCGAAAAAGGACAAGAAGAAAAAACCGCTGGTGCTGTCTGGCGGTATCTTGAGCGGTAAGGCACAGCTAAACGGTGCCCCTGCAATTGTGGAAACCACAGTCGGTGACGGTCAGGCCATTTTCTTCGGCTGGAACCCGCTGCATAGGCATTTGAATCACCACGATCATGCGTTTGTTTATAACGCGCTGATGTTCTGGAATGACTTGAAATAATATTCAATAAAGGGTCGCTTCGGCGGCCCTTTTCTTTCATCCCTTCTGCGTTCATAACCGGGGTACTTGCCATTCACCATCTCCAAGCTACGTTATGGCTTGGTGAGTATTTGGGTGATTTTTCGGGGATGAATTATGCAGTATGATGATGTTGTAATGGGCAGGCGCAGTGCGCGTGGTTTTCTGAAAAAACCTGTGCCGAAAGACGTGATTAAAGACGTCATTGGCCTCGCTATGCGCGCGCCGTCATCCTTCAACACTCAGCCCTGGAATATGACGGTTGTTACCGGCGATGCGCTCGATGAAATACGCAGGGGCAACGTGGAACGTAACGTGGGCGGAGTGCCGCACTCCAGAGAAATTCGCGTGCGCCATGCTTATGATGACGGCCCGCACCGGTCCCGTCAGATCGAAGTGGCCAAGCAGCTATTCGGCGTTATGGGCATTGAACGTCACGATAAAGACGCCCGCAATGACTGGATCCTGCGTGGTTTTCGCCAGTTTGACGCGCCGGTTTCCATCGTCATTACCTATGACCGGTCAGTCCACGGCGACGATGTGGCGCCGTTTGATTGCGGCGGCCTTGCCAACGCCATCGTCAACGCTGCATGGTCACGCGGGCTGGGCTGCGTGATCAACAGCCAGGGCATTATGCAAACCCCTGTGGTGCGCGAGCATGCAGCGATCGATGAAGATCAGGTGATCATGATTTGCATCGCCATGGGTTATCCCGATGACAGTTTCCCCGCCAACGCGGTGGTAACCAACCGCAAACCTCTCGAAGAAGCCGTTACCTTTGTCGGGTTTGAGGACTAAAGCGAACGCTGCCAGATAACCGCTAGATTACCGCTCTGGCATGGGTAGTTTCTTTGCTGGTAAGACTGAAGCGCTGGTCGGGTGCTGAAGTGGCATTTGCAACCATGGCTGCCGCCATTCGACCGACCTCCGGGCCGTGTTTGAAGCCATGGCCGGATCCGCCGCCCAACAAGTAAACCCGTTCAAAGTCCGGGTGCTTGTCGATCAGAAAATCACCGTTTGAACTGTTGGTATATTGGCACACGCGTTCGCCGACAAAAGGTTGCCCCGTAAGTTCGGGAAACCGGCGTTCCATATAGCGACGTAGCCGGTCATACTCGCCGTCGGCTATACGCCGCCCGCCCATGTCAGGGTCAAATGCCGGGCCGTGTTGGTCATGGGCTATTTTGAAGCCGCGCCCTTCAATGTCAGCGAAGCCATAATATAAGTCACCGCCGTTAAAGTCTGCCCAGCCGGGTAGTGCGTCGGGGCCGAACCCGTCGTTACCCGCTGGCGGTGCTACAAAAGCCACTGCTTGCCGGGTTACCAAAAACCGGGGTCCAAGCAGGTCAGGAAACAGCTTGGGCAAACAGGGTCCGCAGGCATAAATAACAGCGTCAGTTTGTACTGACTCGCCGTCAATTTTGAGTGAGTGACTGTCGCTGTCCGGTTCAGGAGTTGTCGCTTGACCACGAACATATGTACCGCCTGCCCGCACATATTCTTCCACCAAATGCAGCACACTGCGCCGCGCCATCAGCACCCCAAATTCTGCTTCATACAAGCCAAACTCTACGCCTGCGAAATCCAGCTGGGGAAATTTGGCTGTTAGCGCCTTTGTGTCCAACATGTCCAGCGGCAGTTCGAGTTTTTTGTGCACCTCAATCGATTGTTCGGCATAGTCGACCATGGTTTGGAAAAACATCAACACCCCGGTCGGGTGAAACAACGGCAGAGCGGCGCGGCTGGACAGCGCCTTCCATTCTGCGAGGGACTCTGTTGCCATTTGGCTGTAGATGGCGTCTGCACCGTAGGCAGAGCGGGTCATCCGGGTTTCGCCGCCAGAGGACGCCCGAACATTGGCAGGCCCGCCCGCATCAACCAGCAGAACTTTCTTGCCCAAGCGCTGAAGGTGGGTGGCGGTCCATGCACCGAACACGCCGGCACCAACAACCACCACGTCCCAGACATTGTCGCGAATGTTGGCCTGTATTTGGCTTTTGGTTTTCTCGCTCAAGCTACTGCCTTTTCCGCTGCCGGTTGCGGCAACTGACCCTAGCGCCGCCACACCGGCAAGTAGAGCGCGCCGGTTAATGCTTGCGCTTTTTGGGGTCATTTCTTCTCCAATTGTGGGTATTTGATGCCCAATTGCTCCAGGTAACTGTCGTATTTGGATGGGTCATAATAAAATTGGCTCAGCCGATCTTTATATTGCGCCATAATTGCCGCATTTTTCTCAATCGCGGGCGTATCATCCGGCCCGATGAATGGTACATACTCAATATCCTTTGATTGTTCTTCGCGGAAATAG
The DNA here is from genome assembly GCA_011088215.1 of Sphingomonadales bacterium. Taxonomy (GTDB): domain Bacteria; phylum Pseudomonadota; class Alphaproteobacteria; order Sphingomonadales; family Kordiimonadaceae; genus Kordiimonas. The sequence goes on from JAALKD010000051.1 coordinate 14,513, forward strand.
GTCCAGGCGTCTTCCAGTATTTTCGGCTCAACAATCAGGTCCATCATGGTCGCCGCCAGTACCTTGGCACCAGCGGTTGCACCCTTATGTGCAATTGGTGTGGCCATGGCGATCGACGATGACCAATGGTGGAAAATCGCACCTTCAATGTTGGACGGATAGCGCAGCGTTACCGTTGGTACATTCCATGACACATCGCCGATGTCGTCCGAGCCACCGCTGATTGGCTTCTCGGGCGGGCCTTTAAATTCGTCCAGTTTGGTGGCCAAGCCTTCTTCTTCAAGGTCTTCTGCCTCCATCAATTTTTGCACCGCGCGGGCAAACTTCTGGTCATCGTCGGACCATTTTGGCAGGCCAACCGCCTGGATATTTTTATACATGCGTTCGCCGATCACCCGGTTGAAGTGTCGTGGCCATGCCGAACCAATAATGCGCCGATTGACCGTTGTGCCAGTCATCTGTGCGGCGGCTTCAGCGATGGTTTGCAGTGTGTTGAAGTTTTCGCGAATGCGGTCGGCGGTTATTTCGCGGATGAAATACCAAACACTGGCTTTGGAGGGTACCACATTGGGCTGGTCTCCGCCGTCGACGATCACATAGTGTGAGCGCTGTAAGGGGCGCAGATGCTCGCGCTTGAAGTTCCAGGCGATATTCATCAGCTCAACAGCATCCAGCGCGCTTTTGCCGCGCCATGGGTCACCGGCACCGTGAGCGGCGACACCGTCGAAAGAATATTCAACTGACACCAAGCCAGTGCCCCTGTCCCCGCCCCACGATGTGCCCAACATGCGGCTAACATGAGTAAACAGCGCGGCGTCAACGTCTTTGAAACGCCCATCGCGGGCATAATAGGCTTTGGCAGCAACCAATTCCTCGGCGATGCCGGGCCATATCATAATGGTGCCGGAAAGGCCTTCCCGTTCCATAATTTCTTTGACCGAAAGCGCAGCGGCGATGGTGACAGCGTGGCCGGAATTGTGGCCCTCGCCGTGGCCGGGCGCGCCCTCAATCATTGGCTGGCGGTAGGCCACGCCGGGCATTTGCGATGATTTGGGAATGCCATCCACGTCGGAACCCAGCGCAATTACAGGTTTGCCGCTGCCCCAGGTGGCCCACCAGCCAGACGGCAGGCCCGAGACGCCCTTTTCGATAGTAAAGCCTTCTTTAGCCAGCAGATCGGTCAAATACCGCTGGGTCTCAAACTCCTGAAAGCCCAGTTCAGAGAAGGAAAACAGCGAATCCACAATTTCCTGAATTTGCTTTTGCCTGCCATCGATGCCCGCAGCAGCTTCAGCCGATAAGCCAGACAAGACAGGTGCCGGTTCCTGCGTCTCTTCCGACGTGTCGTCAGCAACCAATTGCGGTGCGACCATGCACGAAAGCGCAAGCGCCGCCCCCATCGTTTTGGCGAATGAATTTCTAATGACCATGTTGACCCTCCCTTAAGTTTAGGTGACGATACTGCATGAACGGACTGTAGGCAAACCGGTTGGCTTGAAGCGCCGCATAAATGCAATAGATAAAGGCAGGGTCAAATTTGTGGGTTAGGAGAATTATCAATGCGATTTCTAATGGTTGTAATGGCGGCGGCGTTAACTGCCTGCAGCGCTGAAACTGATCCGGCAACGCATGATGATATGCATGACGGCGCGGGTGTAGTCCGTGAAGTGGCGGAAAGCGTGAATGACTATGTGGATAATTTTTCGCTTCTAGACCATAAGGGCCGCGCTCACGAGCTGTATTACTATGACGATGCGCCTGCAATCGCGATTATGATACAGGGCAATGGTTGCCCGATTGTTCGCAACGCCTGGTCTGACTATAGCGCTGTACGCGACCAGTTTGCGGATAAAGGTGTTGAGTTTTACATGCTTAACGCCAATCGACAGGACAAGCGGTCAACCATCGCCGAAGAAGCCGACAATTTCAGCTACGACATGCCCATCCTGAACGATGAAACCCAGTTGATTGCCGAAGCGCTGGGTGTAACCCGCACAGCAGAAGTGCTGGTGATATCCCCCAGCGACTGGAGTATTATCTACCGCGGGCCGGTTAATGACCGACTTGGTTACGGACAGCAGCGCGCCGAAGCGAAAGAGCACTATTTAGCTGATGCACTGGCTGCGGCTATCGCCGGCAAGCCAGTTGAAACTCGCATACGGCGGTCAAAAGGCTGCATCGTTAATCTGCCGGAAACAGCCAAGGTGGCGGAGCACGCCACCATCAGTTACAGCGAAACCATCGCGCCAATGCTGGCAGAAAACTGCGCCAGCTGCCATGAAGAAGGCGGTATTGCGCCTTGGGCGATGAATGATTATTCCATGATCGAAGGTTTCGCGCCGATGATCCGCGAAGTGGTGCGCACCAAGCGAATGCCGCCCTGGTCGGCTGACCCGCACGTAGGCAAATTTACAAATGCTCGCGGTCTGACCATTGAGGAAAAACAAACGCTGGTTCACTGGATTGAGGCTGGCGCGCCGCGCGGGGATGGGCCCGATCCGCTTGCTACCCGCGTTAGCGATGCAAGCGACTGGCCACTCGGGCAGCCTGATTTGATTATTGAGGCCCCTGCCTTTGACGTGCCTGCATCCGGCATTGTTGACTACCAGTTCCCTACGGTTCTCAACCCCATGGACAAGGATATTTGGGTGAAAGCCGTTACAGTTGTACCCGGCGATAAAACCGTGGTGCACCATGCGCTGGTGGGCTCGTCTGAGAAGGTAACCAAGCCCGGCGAGGGTGATTACCAGGACGTTTTTGATAACTATCTGATTGGTTTTGTGCCCGGGGCAGAAAGCTATATCTACCCCGAGAGCACAGGCGTGTTTGTGAAGGCTGGCGGTGAGTTTCGCTTCCAGATGCATTACACAACTTCAGGCCGCGCAACGACCGACAAAACAAAGCTGGGCTTATATTTCCACGACACGCCGCCCAAGTTTCCGCTTCGTCAACAGGTGGCACTGAACGTTGCGCTGGGCATCCCGCCGAATGCTGCTGATCATAAAGAGCAGGCCTATTTCGAGTTCGATAATCCGGCGACCATTTATATGTTGTTCCCGCATTCGCATTACCGCGGCAAATCAAGCGTGTTTGATGTGCTTTATCCGGACGGCCGCGAGGAAACCATTCTGTCGGTGCCGGATTATGACTTTAACTGGCAGCATACATACAGCCTTGCGGAGCCGCTTGATGTGCCCAAAGGCGCCAAGCTGATCCACCGCACGCTGTATGATAATTCTGCTCGCAACCTGGCAAACCCCAACCCTGACCGAACGGTGCCGTGGGGCCTGCAAAGCCACGACGAGATGCTTTACGGCAGTTTCATGTTCCGCTGGACTGCGGAAACCGCTGACAACCCGGTTCATGACCCGCTCCAATTTGGTATTCGTCAGTTCTATGGCTTTGCCGACAAAGACATGGACGGCAAGCTGGTTCGCACAGAAATGGGCGGACGACTGGGTCGTGCATGGGATAATGGTAGCATGAAGCAGGCGGACCGTGACGGCGACGACGCGCTATCATTCGCAGAATATTACGGTTTTCGCAAAGCACAGATGCAGCGCCGCCGCTCATCGCGCTAAAGCGTGGAAACACTTATGAGCAGCAGGTCGACTCGCCTGTTGCTCATGGTTTTGTCTCATCACCTGAATTTATTCTTCTTTAGTGCCTTCGCCGATAAAGCGGCTGATGCGGTCAAATAGCGCTTTCATTTCCGCTCCGGTTTCCGGCAGCTCCTCGCGCGGCACGTCTAAGTGGTTGACGGGAATTTCTGATTAACTCTTGTAAAGATTAATGCTTCTCCCGGTAGGCCACTATTCCAAGCAATCCAGAATAGTGGACGCGATTTCCAAAATAACGCGGAACAAATCCGCCCATTTTGTTGACTCCCGAAATGACATTGCTGTCCTCCTCTGCGTTGGAATTTTAATTGGCTTTATGACCATTAAAACCCACGAGCATTGCCGGGAGAAGCTACTTACAGATAGTGATAGACAACACAAATTTCAAGCTTTGTACGAAATGTACTGTTCATATACATGTGAGACATTGGTCAATAATAGTCGTCGTCTTCGTCATTGGATTCAGAAATGAGGGTTGGGGTTAGCCAGTCGCTATCAGGACGGCACACTAGTCTTGCGTTATTGTAAGCCATCTCAAGTGTAAGCGCTGTGGGCCCTTGGTATGACCCACTTTCCTCCCGGACCACCACCAAAGCAATATCGGCTCTTTCGTCATCGACTAAAGACAATGGAATCAATAACGACATTTCATCGCGGACAGGATAGTATTGCGGTATCGCGGTCTTGTAATTCCATCGGGCGCGCTTCTTTGCAAGTTTGATTGCATCTTCAATCCTGTTTTTGATTTGGTTTTTGCAACTAGGGTTATTTTGAATCGCCTCTGCTAAGTTCTTGAGATACAGCTTTTTTGCTTGTCGATCCATTGCAGACAAATCTTGCCATTCGAAATTAGGAGGCAGATTGAATTCCAAAAACTTTGAAGGGAAACGGCCTCGCGAAATTCCATCGTCAATTATATGATCGATATCCGGCCATATTTTCTGTTCAACATCAAGAACAAGGTCGGACGTACGCTGAAAGTAACTTGGTGCCGCAGGGAGTGGATTGAAACAACCGGTAAGCTTTTTTCCGATACCTGCTGCACCTGGTTGGCAAAAGCTGATAAACTTCCAGTCCTTTTCGCCACGATCATTTTTCTCGAAGAAGGCGTAAATTGGTTCATATAAGCTCGTTACAAGACCAGTATTGAAGGCTGCAAAAGTCTCGGTCTGGCCAATTCTCGCTAAGACTTCCCCGTCTCTAATTAGTTTTACAAAAGAATATTTTAGATAATTCCATAGTATGCTTAGGTTATCGTCTTCATTTTGACGGTTGAAGCTCCAGTTTTCGGATAGCGCCATCGCTGCAAGTTGTGGCAGGTGCGCCTTCACGACGTTGCCATTCTTATCTTCAAAGTCTTTCGTGACAAAATAGGCCCAATTGTAAAACCAGTCCTTTTCTTCGCCTATAGGGATTTCGCATGAGATTACGCGCGTTCTCTCGGACTCTGGCGTACCACGAACAAATTTGGCCCCACGCTTGGTTTCGTCCTGATGTGAGTCCAGTTCAACATCAACGGGATTACCTTCTCTCAAGCACAGATCATCGTCAACGACAGCCTTAATAGTGAAATGAACATCGTTTCGCCCAGAAACAACTATGTACCCATAGTCTTTTTGTGAATTGTAGAATTTGATTGATCCAATCATTGCCACCCCCTCTAAAAGCTATGCATGACGCTATGCTATCACGAAATCTTTGCGAAAGGAATCAGGCCTATTCGATCTGTTTGAGGAAAATACCTAGCTAAGTAGTCTTGAATATAGGTTCCAAGAAATTATTGAGGCTTTGTTATTTTGTCACACTGATAAAGCGGCTGATGCGGTCAAATAGCGCTTTCATTTCCGCTCCGGTTTCCGGCAGTTGCTCTCGCTGCATGTCCAAATGGTTGATCGGAATTTCCTGACGGTATTGGTCAAACACTGGTTTTGTCATCTCATAGGCATAGTTGGGAATTTTCCGGCCTTTACGGAATTCAGCGATGGGAATTTCAGCCTCGATAATTCCGTCTTTGTCCAGTGATGGTTCTTTGGCCAGTATCTTGCCTTTGTTATCAACAATGATCGATTCTCCCGCTTTATAATTGGGGTTCAGCGGCAACGCAAAGTTCGACATGGCGGAATAGAAATTGTTGGTGAAAGCTGTGTAGGTTACGTCGGCCTGATCAAACAGCGTGGCGGTCCGTAGCATTATCTCGGTGCCGCGCATGGCAAAGGCCGAAAAAATGAAAGGGTCAAACTGCACAGTGCTGATTGCAATATTGCCGAACTCGGTTCGCAGCACTGGAAATTCTTCTTCCATACCGTACATGGCGCGGTATTTGTCGCGCACAGCTTCAATGGTTGTTGTGGTAATTTCCCGGTTTGCATAAAGGCGTTTGATATTGCGGGATTTCCAGAATTTTTTCACCAAACTACCATCGCGACCAATCACAGCATTTATGCTTAGAATATGGCCGGGCCAGTCAGGGTCGGTGGCGTAACTGCCGAAGATCAGGTAGGTATCGCATTCCCGCGCGATCTGCCCCAACCGCTTGGTTTCCGGCCCGGGTATTTGTACCGTGAAGGGCAGTTTTTCTGTGCGGGTGCCAGATGAATATCCGGTCAGCGGAAATTCATGATATAGAAGAATATCGGGTTTTTTGCCGGTGCTACAGGCTTCATCGGCCATCTTTTCCATGTGAGCCAGGTTGAAATCCAGGCCCTCCTGAATTGAAGGGAAAGATTTCAGCGAGTTCACGCCGGTTTGAATAACTTTCAAAACTATGACGTCTTTTTCAAGCGGTCTGACAGGGTATGACCCATCAGGCATGACAAGTGTGGGTCGTTCAGTAACCGATGCTGGTTCCGGGGTTTCTGGCTCTTCCTGCGTTGATCGACCCAAAAAAAACGCAACAACAAAAAGCGTGACCGATAATAAAACCCACATTGGCTTCATGATGTTTCTCCCAATACCGGGCGGATAGTGATGCCAAATCAAGCATTTCTCATTGACCTACGTCATTGGGTGATGGCTGCTTTGTCTCGGCATTGTGGAGCTGCCGGAAGTTCGGCACAAAAAAGTCGACAAAAGGACATGATTGCTTCGGAGGGTATAACCCTGTTTCGCGTATCACCTTTGTCGACAACAAAAAAAGTATGTTTTCAATGCCGTCATTTTTATGCCTGACAGAGCATCGTAGCTTGTCTCTGAAAGCTTTGTTTTTGAGCACTTCAATTTTGGTATCCGCTAGTCCCTTGCTGGCGCAGGATGCAGAAATCTCCGAAGACCGCGATGTTGCGCTCGATACCAGCTCATTTCTGGGCCTCTCACCAGCGCTACTGACATTGATAGAGGATGTCACGATCAGCGCACCGTCCGGGCCGGTAATAACAGTTAACGGTCCGCATTCACTGAGCTTGGCGGGTACGGTTCAAAGTTTTGATGCTACAGCAGGAATTGGCATTTTCGTCGATACAACGACAGATATTGTGTCAAATATTCAGGTTGACGGTGCCATCATCCTTAACGGGCCAGAAGACTTTGAGTTGGACATGACGCTGGAGACTACTAACGCCGGCATTCTCTTTGATGGCCCAGGCACATTCTCCGGCGACTTGACCCTTTCGAATAGTGGATCGATATCTGTTTGGGGCGCTGACAGTGCCGGAATTCTGGTTAGCAGTCCTTTCGTCGGCAATATTGACATTGATGGTTCGATTATCGTGCACGGCGACAGGGCCGTTGGCTAGCGGTGAATGCTCCAATGACCGGTAACCTGGTGCTTTCAAATTTGGTTGCCTCCACCAACCCCGACGGCACTGCGGTTTCGATCGCTGCTCCGTTGCAGGGCGCATTTATTTTGGAAGGCAGTCTTCAGGCTGGTGAAACCCAAACCGTTGATGACGATGACAATATAGTTGATGCGGTTCCAGGAATTGCTGCACTTCATGTGACAGACTCGGTAACTGGCGGGTTATTGTTTCAAGGAATTGGCGTAGAGTTTACTGAGGACGGCGACGGGGATGACGACACGTTTCTTATTGATTCAACCATCAGCACACTCGGCGGAACACCGGCGCTGTTAATCGAAAATACCACACTAGGCGATGATCTCACTATTGGTTTAGTTGACGGGTTGGAATACGGCGTATTGATCCGTGGCAGTTTCGCCGTGAATGGTACCAGCACAGGCGTGCCAGCGACGGGAATGATTTTCTCTGGCCAGTCGCCTGACGCTCGCACCCTGATTGAAGGTGGTCTGCATTTCGATACAGGGGTTTTCTGGATGTAAATGTTATCGACGCTGATGCGGCCGGTATAGTAGTCGGCGACTATGCATCGGTGCCGGAAATATACAACCGGGGTACCATATTAGCGGAGGTTTTGGTTTCAAGTGAACTTGATGACGCTGGGGACACAATATTTGGGCCCGGCGGCAATTCGGTTGCAGTACGCGTTGATGAAAATGGTTTTCTACAGTCTTTTGTCAATGAAGGAAACTTGTTGGCTTTAGGCGGCGGTAACGCGTCTTCGGCTACAGCTCTTATTGATCTTTCCGGGACGCTGACTTCAATCCGCAATGAAGATGGAGGCATCTGGCGCGCGGTCGTGTCGCTCCCCACAGACGACCCGTTTACCGGCGCTGTAACGGCGATCGATGTGCGCGCCAATACTAGCGGCGTGAGCTTGTTTAATGCGGGCACGATTATTGGTGATATCTATCTCGGCGAGGGAGACGACAATGTCGACTTTCAGGACGGTACGCTCAGTGGTTCTATCGAGTTTGGTGCGGGAGAAAATATTTTTTCTCTGTCAGGTACCTCTGAATTTACTGGCTCAATCAGTCATGAAGGAACGTTGGGTTTGTTCGTTTCTGGGGCGGACCTTGAACTGGGCCTGGGTGAAGATATCAATGTAACAACCGCATCCTTCACCGACGGTGCCACGATTAGCCTGCAGGTTGATCCTGAATCGAATTCACAAGGAAGTTTGAACGCAACGTCGTCAGTTTTCGTTGCTGCTGACACTTTGGTTGACCCTGATGTTTCGTCATTCGTCTTTTCAGAGACAACATATACATTTGTAAATGCAGGCGCGTTAACGGTTGAGGCTCAGGATCTTGATGGACTTTTGACCGAGACGCCGTTTCTCTACAATACACGCTTGGCGTTTTCTGAAGGCAGCCCAGATAGTCTGGAGTTGATCATCAGCCCTAAAACTGCCCTTGAACTCGATCTCGACCCTAATGCTTCGATATTATACGACCATTTTCTGGCCAGCGCTCTTAATCCTAATGATCAGGTCGAGAGGGCATTGACCGGATTGACAACGCGTGAGCAAACTAATGACGCCTTTACCGCTATGCTGGGTGACACATCGTCGGCTTCAATGGATTTGGCGTTAATTCTTGGTGACTTACAACGCACTCGCCAACAAGATCAACTATCAGGCTTTGTCCGGTCAGTGCGCCCTGAGCAGAGCTTTTGGGCGCAGCAGTTCGCAACCTACGCAAACGGAACATCATCTTCAGAGGAAAGCTGGGCGACAGATATTTTGAGCGTTGGTGTGGCGGTTGGTGCTGACCTGGTGGCCAGCGAGAACTTTACTTGGGGCGTTAACGGGGGGTTCTTGCTTTCTGGTATTTCGCGAGATCAGGACGTGGGAGATGAACTGTCGGTATTTTCACCGTATGTGGGAGCTTATGCCATGGCGCAGGCGGGTGGTTTTTTCGCCGGCCTTTCAACCAATCTGGCATACCATGATATTGACCGTGAGCGCTCGATCGCGATTGGCAATGTCACCCAGACAGCGGAAAGTTGGACCAATGCCTATCAGTTTCAGGGTACATTTTCGGCGGGTTACAATCTGCAAGCGGGCAAGTTTTCACTACGTCCAACGGTCGGAGTTAATGGTATCTACTACCGCGAGTCTGGATATACGGAAGATGGGGCCGCGTCTGCAAACCTCAGAATAGGGTCGCGGTCGCTTTCGCGGCTCGATGCGGTTGCCAGTGTCTCGGCAGGTTTTGATTTCATTCGGAATAAAGGTGTCAATCAGACCATCGTGCGGCCCGAACTATTCGTGGAATATTCTAAAGCCCTGACGGGCGCTGGTGCAGATTTTGTTGATGTCGGGTTCAGTGCTGCGACTGACAGCGTACAGTTTGCCATTGATGAACTGGGCGACACAGTAAAAGCAGGGGGTGCAGCCCTGAGGTTTTTTGGCGCGGGTGCTGATGGTTCCGTGCGCTATACTTACCGCGAGAAAGATTTTGTCACATCGCATGAAGCTACGCTTCATTTTAGTCTTCAGTTCTAAATGCCAAGTCAGGCTTGCTACTGGAGTTGGAAACGGACGCCAAAGTTTTTCTGGTCGGCTCGACGACAGAAAGCTTGGTGACCGTCGACATCGCTTTGTGGGCGAAAGGCAATAGATTCGGCAGGAAAGAAAAAAGCGGCCAGCGAGCGTGAGGAGGAAATCATTTGAGGGCTCGCCGGCCACATTAGGCCCCCTGATTGCCGCCTTGATGGAAACAAGGGGGGAGGGCAACCAGGGGAAGGGAATAAGGGTCGCTAGCGTTTTGGTATCAATTCCCGGTCAGGCTATAATCCGCCAATAAAGACCGGTCGCGGTCCAGCGCAATGTTGTTGCGCCTTTTCAAGCCGTTTTGACCCAGCGTATTGGTCAATGTGCGGGTGGTAGCAGCGAGCGGCAACAGGTTTTTCTGGTCGAATTTAATCGAGAAAACTGACCGGGTGTAACGGGTGTCGCGAACCGGAACATTGGCATTTAACCGGTAACGATCGCCGCTGTTTGCATCTTTCTGTACTAGAGTTGCATTATAGTCAGGTGTCGTCACCAAACCGGAAAAAGCACCCATTTTTGCCGCGAGCTGCTGGTTATTTTCCGGCCCGGAGTCTGCTGCCTCGCCCGGCGCGGTTACGATCATTGCCGCAGTCGTCACCGTTACAACAAAGATCGAATTGCGGATAACTTTTAAAGATTGTTCTATCATTTTCAATGCTCCTGCAGGCAACGCCTAGCGCTCAGTGTTTTGCTCATGAACAGGATATGGGAAGAAAACTGATAACAATAAGTGGAATTTAATCGTTTCTTTATCCACTTTATGTCATTAATAAAGAATGCATAGCCTGAACAATATCGCCACCTTCATTGAAGTCGCCAAATGCCGTAGTTTTGCTGCTGCTTCGTCGCGGCTGGGATTGTCCACTTCTGCGACCAGCAAGGCTGTGTTGCGGCTTGAGGAAGACTTGGGTGTGAAGCTTCTGCACCGAACCACGCGCAGTGTCAGCCTGACTCCAGAAGGCATCAGGTTTTTGGAAGGGGCGTCGCGTCTGACCGGCGAGATGGACACGCTGGTGCGCGAAATAACCGAGACTCGCGACGTGCCGCAGGGCAGGCTGGTTGTTGGGTCCACTGTCGTGTTTGGCCGCATGTGGCTGATGAACTGTTTAGTGGAATTCCGTCGTTTGTACCCAGATGTAGAAGTTGAACTGGTTCTGGATGACCGAGCTTCGGACCTTGCGGCAGACGGGTTGGACGTTGTGGTGCGCGCAGGCGTGCTGGACAATAACGCCAACTTGGTGTCGCGCAAGTTTTTCGAAGACCAAACTGTACTTTGTGCCAGCCCCGACTATTTGGCCGCACGCGGAGTGCCGCAAACGGTTGAAGACCTGGACAGTCACTGCTGCTTGCAGTTCCGCAACCCGGCGCATGGACGACTTTATCCATACCGGTTTACCCTCAAGGGGCACAGCATCAGCAAGGTGATGGGTGGTGGCCTGATCGCTAACGAGGGCGAGGCCTTAAAAAACGCAGCCGTCGCCGGTGCGGGGGTTATCCAACTGCCCAGTTATATGGTGATGGAGGACCTTGAGGCGGGCCGTTTGGTGCCACTGATGAAACGTTATTGGCCAATGATGCAGCCCTATCACATTCTTTACCTGGACCGTCGGCTGGTCTCCAAACGCATTCGTGTTTTCATCGATTTCCTGGTCAAAAACCGACCGGATTGGGCTGCGAACTTGCCGCGGGTTCTGGCGCGCTCCTAACGTTGGGCAAGTGCTGACAAGAAATTCTATTTGCTTGAACACGCAGTCGCTTTACTTTCATGGATGAACAGGCGCGCCGCTGTGCCGCGCCTAATAAGGAGACAGGCGATGAATGCACAATTTGATTTTAACAAACGCAATGTGTTGGTGTTTGGCGGCACCAGCGGCATTAATCTGGGCATTGCTGAGGCTTATGCAAAATGCGGGGCGACAGTGGGTGTAGTTGGTCGAAACGCGGAAAAAGCTGAGGCAGCACGACAGGCCGTGGCTGCTCACGGCGGTGGCGCCTTTTGCTACAGCGCTGATGTGCGCGATTTTGAAGCCGTGTCGGGTGTCTACAAATCGTTTGTCAAAGATGCCGGTGGCAGCATCGATATTTTAGTGTCCGGAGCGGCGGGTAATTTCCCGGCACCTGCGCTGGGCATGAGTCCCAACGGGTTTAAATCGGTTATCGATATTGACCTGATGGGCACCTTTCATGTGCTGCGCGCAGGGTTTGAGCACCTGACCCAGCCCGGCGCCAGCATCATTAATATATCTGCGCCGCAGGCTAACATTGCCATGCCTTTGCAAAGCCATGTGTGCGCCGCCAAGGCAGGGGTTGACATGATTACCCGTACGTTGGCGATTGAGTGGGGCCCGATGGGGCTGCGAGTCAATTCGGTTATTCCGGGGCCTATTGATGGCACCGAAGGTATGGCGCGGCTCGCGCCGACACAGAAGATGCGCGACGCGGTTGAAAAGGCCGTGCCACTGCAGCGTATGGGTACTCCCAGCGATGTGGCAGATGTGTGCCTGTTCCTGGCGTCTGATGCCGCGCGCTATGTTACAGGTGTTATCCTGCCCGCTGACGGCGGTGCGGTGGCGGCCGGGTCAGCCGGTATGGGTATGTCAGGCATGCACCATTGATGGTCATCAGACGCTAACAAAAAAAGAAGCACCCGAATATCAGGTGCTTCCGTTTGACATTGTTACAAACCTTGGGTTTTTGCGCCGCTGTCGTATAGTGAGGCACCCCGCAGGGTGCCTTGCCATAGCTAATCAGGGCCATAGCTGATTAGTCTTTTTAGAAGTTTGTCCGGGCGGTAATACCGAACGTGCGTGGCTGGTTGGTGCGGAAGGAAAGTCGTGCACGGCCACCACGTTCTCGGTCGAATGACAGATTGGCATTTTCGTCGGTTACATTGTTGATGTAAGCGACAATTTCCCAATCATCTTTCTGGACACCAAAGCTCAGATTAAGCGTCTGGTAGCTGCCCAGTTCAAGATCCAAGTCTGTTGTATCATTGCCGCTGGCGCCGCCAAATGGCAAACCAGATGCCTGCGACAGGTTGCTGTTGCCTTCGCCGCCAACTTCCTGATCACCGGGCTGCGTGAAGATACTGCCGCGGTGCTGGAAGGTCGCTGATAGGTATGCTTCCGCACCGTCACCGACCATCTCGAACGGAAAGAAGAACGTCGCCGTCGAGCCGAAGCTGAACTCTGGTACAGATGCCAACCGGTTACCCTCACGTACGCCGCCGAGCACTGCCCCGTTGCTATCCAACACTGTGGAGTCGAACTCAGACTCGATTAAGCTACCAGCAAAAGTGAATTCAAAGTTGTCACTTGGTCGTGCCTTGAACTCGGCCTCAAGACCTTGCGTATGTGCTTCTGGAACGTTGAATGAAATTCGCGATGAACAAGATCCAGCATCCAGGGTTACCTGCAGGTTCGAAATGTCGGTGTAGAATACTGCTGCATTAAACGAAACAGTGCCGGTGTTTACCTTGATGCCCGCCTCATAGTTCCAAAGTGTTTCGTCGTCATAATCCTGGAAACCACCGAAGATCGTCAGATCGTTGGCGTTACAAAGAGCTGTATTGAGCGGATCATTTACGCCGCCGAGCCGGAAGCCTTTGGAGACCTGTGCATTCACTGTCACTTGCTCATTCACGTCGTATGCAAGCAAGAAGCGCGGCGTGAAGCCGTTGGCTGACGTTTCGTCCAACTGGTCAACAACGCCGTTACCGAACAGGCCAACCTGGGTGACGAGACGCGACTCGCTATAGTCATAGTAGCGACCACCAGCGGTGAAATGTACGTTGTCGTCGAAGTGATAGGTCGCTTCACCGAAGACAGCATACTGCTCAATTGAGTATGGCAATTCAGAGAAGAAAGGCGAATCGGTTGGTGCCCGGCCCATGCCTACAGCCGCTGATGTGCCCGCGCCGAGAACCGCGTCGGTTACAGCGTCATAACCGGGCGTGGGTAGGAACTGCTGGTAGAAGCGATCGGTGTCTGAGTAAAACCCACCAATTACCCATTCCAGCGGTCCGTCACCATTGGAGCTGAGACGAAGTTCTTGGGTGAAGCTTTCAACTTTTGTTGTGTCCCGCAGGTTTGAAGGAAACAATACAGCTGAATCCGGGAAACCCAGATCAACAGAGACACTACCTGTTAGTGCGCTGGCATCACGGCTGACCAGTATGTCGCGGTCTGTGTAGCTGGTCACCGATGTGAGATCAGCCCCGTCGAAGCTATATTCAATAGTGGCGTCTAAAATCAAAGTTTCATCTTCGAAGCCTTCATCCAAGAGCAGGAATTGCTGGCGTTCTTCAAACGTGACTGCAGGCCGGGTTGTTGTGAATGGATTGGCATATAGATTGAAAACTTCCTGGCGGTTGAAGCCGTCGGTTTCAATTTCCTGGTAAATGACCCTTGGGGTAATTGTCAGCGCCTCAGACGGTTTGAATGTCAGGGCAATTCGTCCGCCGGTACGAGTGCCGCTGTTGACATTTTCGTCAATCGAGCCGACTTTACGCAGAGCGTCAATATACCCGCCATATTCTGTGTGGTAGGCCACAGCGCGTATGGCAGCAGTGTCGCCCAAAGGTACGTTAACCATGCCTTTGAGGCTGCCGCCCGTGCCGCCGCCGTCAATGAAATTCAGGTCACCTTCGACGCTGCCTTCAAATCCGTCAAGGCTTGGCTGGTTGGTGATGTAACGCACGGTACCACCGATAGAGCCCGAACCGAAAAGCGTACCTTGTGGCCCGCGAAGTGTTTCCACCCGGTTCAGGTCATAAAGATCGATATCCGGCGTGAACAACGACAACGAAATAACTGATTCGTCCAGGTAAACACCAACCTGTTCTTTTACACCCGGTTGGTCGCGGACAATTTGACCGGCAGAAACACCGCGGATAGCAATTTGACTTTGGCCGGGGCCCAGGTTTTGAATTTGTAAACCGGCAACATTACGCGCCAGGTCTTCCAGGCCTTTTGCGCCCGAGCGCCGGATGTCCTGACCGGTTTGAGCGTGGGGTGAGAAGGGGGGGGGGGGGGGGGGGGGGGTGTGGGGGGGGGGGGGTGGTTGTGTTTTT